>NZ_JBFBIV010000038.1:0-78686 GCF_040702025.1 Streptomyces sp. NPDC088194
GCGGCGACCTGGGCGCTCAATTGCTTGATGCTGCGCGGGCGGGCGGTGCGGAGCTGTTCTTCGGCGTAGGCGCGGGTCTGGAGGAGGTACGGCACCGCGCTGACCGCGTACTCCTGGACGCTCACCGCGTCGGCTTCCAGGGCGCCAGTCCGAGGAACGGCTTGTCCTTCGCTTCCCGTTTGGCCAGGTGCCACAGCTTCACCAGGAGGTCGCCGGTGCCGTACACCTTGTCCAGCGCGGCAGCCGCCTCCACGGTGCCCAGGCGCTGCCCCCGTTCCAGCCGGTGCAGATACGACTGCTCGTAAAGGCATTTCGCCCCGAGTTCCATCAGCGTCAGCCCCGCGCGCTGCCGCCGGTAGGCCAGTTCGCTCGCGTACAACTCCCGCGCGGACAACCACTCCCAGTCGATGGCGACCTTGGTCCCGCTCCCGCCGCTTACGCTGCTGCCGGCCATACGGAATTCCTCTCTACGGTGATGGTCGTGCTGGTGCTATGTGCGCCGGGGGCCACGGGAATTCCGCTTGCCGGGGCGCCATGTCCCCTTGTCCGGACTCGAACCGGAGTCATCGGGCCTGCCCGCACGCATGAACGGAGAGGGTGCGGTGCCGCCCGGGCTCTTCCTGACTGAGCTACAAGGGGGAGTTCATGAATCAAGGGGGCGACCGGGTGCCACCGGTGGCAGGTCCAGCAGCGCACCACGGCTGTCGGCAACGCGCAGCGCGTCCGACAACGCCGTGCACAAGTGCGTCACCATGCCGTGGAGTTCGGTCTCCGACGGAGCCGCCTCCCGCAGCGTCTTACGCACGAAGCCCAGCAGCTCCCAGCCCATTCCGAGCTGCACCGACTCCATCTCGTCCGCCAACCGCCACAACGCCGACGACGCGCCACCGCCCTCCGAGGCCAGGTAACACGCCCGCCCACCAGGCCCCACCCACGGAAGCCGCCGAGCCCTCACCGCACTACCCCGAAAGGCGCTCGCGTCGTGGCCTCGCCCCCGCGCGGACCGATGGGATCAGCCCTCTTCCACCGCCAACATCCCGTCGGATCGTGCATATCCACCGCTTTCGTCATGTCGTCCACGCTCCGGACCGTGAAGCATGCGGCCGTCTCGGGCGTCCCGTCTCGCTCTAGGCAACCGGTCCACTACGCAGAGCGGTACCGTTGGGACGCAGGGTGTTCTTAAGAGCGTCAAGCGTGGGGAGTGACGCGCACATGGGCGAGCGGCAGCCGAACGAGGATCTGAAGAGGCTGTACACAGCTACGGGTTGGACGCTGCGCCGGTTCGCCCAAGAGGTGAACAGGATCGCAACCGAGCGCGGTACGCCCACGCGATACCAACCACCGTCGGTTCACCAGTGGATCGACGGGCGCCTGCCCAAAGCGGAGATACGTCCCCTGATCCTGGAGGCACTGGCCCGGCGGCTACAACGCCCGGTGACGCACGCGGAAGCCGGCTTTCCCGCGCCTATCCACGACAAGGCCGACGCGAGCACGGTCGAAGGGTTACTCGACCTGGGCAGGCAGGACATGGACCCTTCACGTCGCAGCATCATAGGAGCGGGAGCCAAGCTCTTCTCCGCGGCGCTGGCCATTCCCGGATGGCAGGACGTCGTAGGCCGCATGGAAGCGGTCCAGGCCGGACGGACGCAGCGCATCGGAATGGCCGAGGTCGAATCCGTCGTCGCCATGACGGATCGGCTCTCCGACCTCGACGGACAGTTCGGCGGGCGATACGCACGCCCCATGGCAGCCGCGTTCCTGGTCAACATCGTCGCCCCCTATATGAAGGCTGACGCGCCGAGCGAAGTCCGTAAGGAAATGATGTCCGCCGCGTCATTCCTGTGCTACCTCGCGGGCTGGATGGCGGTGGACGAAGGATCGCACGGCACTGCTCAGCGCTACTACGTCAAGGGCCTGGAGTTCGCGGGCGCCAGCGACGACCACTGGACCTACTGCCACATTCTCCGTGGAATGTCGGTGCAATCCGTCGACCTGGGCCATGGTCCGACGGCGGTGAACTGGGCCAACGCGGCAAGCGAGGCATCTCCCACGGTGGGCCCCAGGATGACGGCTTTCATGGCGGGGCAGCAGGCCCATTCCTACGCGGTCGCGGGGGAGCGCTCCAACGCACTCCGCAGCATCGGGGAAACGGAGGCCGCCCTGAACAAGGCGGAAAGCCAGACCGGGACCTTCGGCGGCTACAACGCCTCCACGCTCGCCTATCACACCGCGCAGGTCAGGCATGCACTGGGAGACGTTTCCGGGAGCGTGGAGTCATTGGAACTGTACTTTCGTCTGCGCAGTTCGAAGAGTGAATCCCGTCGGGGCGATCTGCGTTTCGGTGCGATGCTGGCCGAGCGCCAACTGGGGATCGGACATCTCGATGCCGCCTGCGCCACGTGGATGAAAGTGATGGACGATTACCCGTCGATGAATTCCGACAAGGTGGACAAGCGCGTCAAGGAGATGTTCCGACTGATCCGCCCGCACCTCAAGAACCCGGCCGCGCGCGACCTCTACGAGCGCGCCCGCCTCGCCGCGCCGTCGCTGGCCGCCTGAACGGTGCCGGTTTCCGCCGGCGGCAAGGCCGTTGCAGGCCCTTGCAGGCATGCGGGTGGTTGCCGACCACCTCTGCATGAGCGGGTAGAGGGCCGTATCCGCCCGGGGGGAGCGTCACCCCGAGGGGCGGGTCCGGGCGACCCGGGTGGGGTGGGGCGCCGTCGGACGTCAGAGGCGGCGGGTGGCCAGGAGGAGGCGGTCACGGGCGTCGAACAGGGTGTCCTTGATCATCTGCTCGTGTCCCGGGGTGAGCCGGGCCACCGGCACCGAGCAGCTCACCGCGTCGCGGGCCGGGGTCCGGTAGGGGATCGCGATGCCGAAGCAGCGCAGCCCCAGCGTGTTCTCCTCGCGGTCCACGGCGTAACCCTGCTCGCGGATGACGGCCAGCTCCTCGATCAGCTTCTCGCGGTCGGTGTGGGTGTGCTCGGTGAGCGGTTCCAGCGTCTCCGGAAGGAGCTTGCGCACCTGCTCATCGGTGTACGTGGCCAGCAGCGCCTTGCCGAGGGAGGTGGAGTGCGCGGGCAGGCGGCGGCCGACCCGGGTGAACGGCCGCAGGTAGTGCTGCGACTGTCGGGTGGCGAGGTAGACCACGTTGGTGCCGTCGAGCCGGGCCATGTGGATGGTCTCGCTGGTCTCGTCGGAGAGCCGGTCCAGGGTCGGCCGGGCGGCGGCCACCACCTCGTCGCCGTCGATGTAGGACGTGCCGACCAGCAGCGCGCGCACGCCGATGCCGTACCGCGTGCCGGTCGCGTCGGTCTCGATCCAGCCCAGCTCGACCAGGGTGCGCAGCAGCATGTAGAGGCTGGACTTGGGGTAGCCGACCGACTCCTGCACGGCGGCCAGGCTGTGCATGCCGGGGCGGCCCGCGAAGAACTCCAGCAGCTCCACCGTGCGGACCGCGGACTTGACCTGCGAACCGGCACCCTCGGCAACAGCCATCGCGTCTGACCCCTCTTGTTCGGCCGGGCCGCGTGGACGTAGGCTCGGCGGAGATTCACATGTGAAGACGTTGTTCAGTATAGAGAACAGACCGGAACGACGACGAGCACCGACCGCGTGCAATATGGAAATGTGGAGGTTATTCCGGTGGCAGTACCAGTCTGGAGCGTGGACCCCCGAACCGGGAAGCAGCGCGAGCAGGTCGCCGTCGAGGCCACGGCTGCCGAGGTCGACGCCGCCGTGCGTGCCGCCGCCACCGCGCTCCCCGCCCTCGCCGACCGTAGCGTACGGTCCCGGCTGCTGCGGGCGGCAGCCGGGCTGCTGGAGCGGGACGCCGAGCAGGTGGTGGCCACCGCCGACGCCGAGACCGCGCTCGGCATCCCCAGGCTCACCGGAGAGCTGGCCCGTACCGCGTTCCAACTGCGCTCCTTCGCCGACGTGGTGGACGAGGGCGCGTTCCTGGACGTGATCATCGACCACCCCGACCCGGACGCGAAGCCCATCCCGCGGCCGGACCTGCGCCGGTACAAGATCCCGCTCGGCGTCGTGGCGGTCTACGCGGCCAGCAACTTCCCGCTCGCCTTCTCCGTGCCCGGCGGCGACACCGCCAGCGCGCTCGCCGCGGGCTGCCCGGTCGTGGTCAAGGCGCACCCGGACCACCCGGCCACCTCCGAGCTCACCGCGGGGCTGCTGCGCGAGGCCGCGGTCTCGGTCGGCCTGCCCGCCGACACCGTGGTGCTGCTGCACGGCTTCGAGGCCGGCGTCGAGATGGTCCGGCACCCGCTGGTGGCCGCGGCCGGCTTCACCGGGTCGATCCCCGGCGGCCGGGCGCTGTTCGACGCGGCCGCCGCCCGGCCCCGGCCGATCCCGTTCCACGGCGAACTGGGCAGCCTCAACCCGGTCGTGGTCACCCCGGCCGCCGCCGCCGAGCGGGCCGAGCAGATCGGCACCGGGCTGGCGGGTTCCTTCACCCTCGGCAGCGGGCAGTTCTGCACCAAGCCGGGCCTGGTCCTCACCCCGGCGGGCGCCGACGGGGACCGACTCGTCGCCGCGCTCACCGGCGCCGCGCGGGACGCCGCCACCGGGGTGCTGCTCGACGGCCGGATGCGCGAGAACTTCCTCAAGGGCGCCGCCGCCCGCGCCGCCCTGCCCTCCGTCGCGACCCCCGTCACCGCCGGCAGCGCCGAGGACCCCCTCGCGGTACGCCCCGGCTACGTCGTGGCCGATGCCGCGGAACTGGCCGAACCCGGCGCGTACGACCTGCTGCTGGAGGAGTGCTTCGGGCCGCTCACCGTGGTCGTACGGTACGGCGACGCGGACCAACTCGACGCCGTTCTCGACCGGTTGCCGGGGAACCTCACGGCGACCGCGCACCTCGGGGCGGACGAGGCGGCGACCCCGGGCGGGCCCGCCGCCGCGCTCCTGACCCGGCTCGGCGCGCTCGCCGGACGCGTGCTGGTCAACGGCTGGCCCACCGGGGTCGCGGTCACCGGCGCCCAGCACCACGGCGGGCCCTACCCCGCCACCACCTCCACGTCGACCTCCGTGGGCGGCACCGCGATCGAGCGATGGCTGCGGCCCGTCGCCTACCAGGACACCCCGCCGGCCCTCCTCCCGCCGGAGCTGCGCGACGACAACCCCGCGGGGGTTCCCCAACGGGTCACGGGACGCCCCTGAGCTCGGGGGGCGCCCCGCCCCCGCCCTGCGCTGCCGTGACCTCGCGATGAGCGGCCCCTGGCCATGCGCGGCTCCCTCCGGAAACACCCGGAACCGCTATCGCGGGGAGCCGTCCTCCAGGGACTCCAGGAGTACGGGGACGTGGCTGTGGTCGGGGTTCTTGACCGCGGTGAGGAGGGTGACGGTTCGGGCCGAGGCGAGCCGTCGCAGATGGTCGAGGTCTCCCCGCAGCTCCGGCGCCGCCAGCTCCGCACGGTAGCGGCGGGAGAACTCGTCGTAGCGGTCCGGTTCGGCGTGCAACCCCGGGTCATATATCATGGGTGTTATGGACGGCGGGCGGTACTCGATCGAGATCGAGCCTGAGGTGCGGCTGTGGCTGGAGAACATTCCCGCCCAGCACTACAAGCAGGCCGAACGCGTCGCCGACCTCCTCGCCGAGCAGCCCACCACGCTCGACGAACCGCATTCCCGCCACCTGGGCGGCAAGCTCCGTGAGCTGCGCTTCCGCCTCGGCGATGCCCACCAGCGCATTACCTACTGGCTGGCGCCCGAGCGACGAGTCGTGCTGCTCACCGTGTTCCGCAAGACCAAGATGCGCGAGCAGGCCGAAGTGGATCGAGCCCACGCCGTTCAACGGCTGTGCGAAACCGAGCACCAGGCGGCCTTCGAGCACGACCTCTACAGTCGCGACCTCAAGGAGGACTGATGAAGCACAGCGAATGGAGGACCCGCCGCCACCGCCGGCTGATCGGCGAACACCTCGACACGGACCCCGAGTACGACCGCGTCTACGAAGAAGCCGGCCTGGCCATGACGCTGGGCAAGGCCGTCTACGACCGGCGTAAGCAACTCGGCCTGAGCGAGGCCGACCTGGCCGAGCGTCTGCACACCACCACCGACGAGATCGAAGGCATCGAGACCGCCACCGAACTGCCGCCCATCGTCGTCATCATGCGCCTGGCCCGAGCCCTGGACCTCACTGTCGACATGCATCTCGCCCCTGGGGACGAGACGACCGTCACCATCGTCACCCCGGCCGCCTGACCCCGGGAGGAGCCATGCTTGACGCCCCCACGGTCCTCGCCCGCGAACTGGGCCGGCTCGTCCACGACCGGCGCACCGAGCTCGGACTGTCCCAGGCCGAACTGGCTGAGCGGTGCGGGATGAAGCAGCCGCAGATCTCCCGCTTCGAAGCCGGCGGAACCGTGCCCACGCTTCCGCTGCTGCGCCGCCTGGCCGGTGCCCTTGGCGCCGACTTGACCATCAGTCTCACTCCGCACGACGAAGCCGCTTGACGTGGCTTCGAACCCGGAAATCCCCTGAACGATCCAGACCGTCGACGGCAGCCGTGACGGCAACACGGTCGCAGATGACCGTCGGATCGTCGGTGTAGTGGATCACGTTGGTACCCCTGGCGCGGTCACGGTGGGGAGCCGTCCTCCAGGGACTCCAGGAGTACGGGGACGTGGCTGTGGTCGGGGTTCTTGACCGCGGTGAGGAGGGTGACGGTTCGGGCCGAGGCGAGCCGTCGCAGATGGGCGAGGTCTCCCCGCAGCTCCGGCGCCGCCAGCTCCGCACGGTAGCGGCGGGAGAACTCGTCGTAGCGGTCCGGTTCGGCGTGCAACCACTTCCGCAACTCGCCCGAGGGGGTGAGGGACTTGGGCCACTCGTCGACGGCCGCGGCCTCCTTGGACAGGCCGCGCGGCCAGAGCCGGTCGACCAGGACCCGTACCCCGTCGCCGGACTCGGGCGGGTCGTAGACCCGGCGTACCCGGAACCCGCTGGTGGACGTCATGACGGACCTCCTCGGCCCCCCGCGTTCGGCCTCATTCCGTGCCCTCTCCCAGCTTGCGGCCTTCCGCCCCGGACGGCTCGTTCCGGGGGGCGCGGGGGGCGAGTGCGGTCGCGAGCGCGGTGGCGGCGAGCAGGGCCGCCGAGATCAGCAGCCCCTTCCGCATCCCGGTCACGAAGTGCGTACGCCCGCCGACCAGCGCGCCGAAGACCGCGACGCTGAGCGCGCCGGAGACCTGGCGGGCGGCGTTGAGGACGCCGGCCGCCATCCCGGCCCGTTCGGCCGGCACCGCCCCCATCGCCGCGGCCGTGAGCGCGGGCACGGCGAGCGCGGCACCGAGGCTCAGCGGCATCATCGCGACCGCGGTCAGCACCGCCGGTGTGCCCGCGCCCACCGACAGCAGCACCAGCAGCCCGGCCACCGCCACGCTCTGGCCGACGAGCATCGGCGCCCTGGGCCCGTAGCGATTGGTGATCCTGCCCGACGCCACGTTCACCACGGAGATCAGCAGCGTCATCGGCAGGAACATCAACCCCGCGGTCAGCGCCGACTCGCCGCGTACCTCCTGGAAGAACAGGCTCAGCACGAAGACCACCCCGAAGAAGCCGAAGGTGACCGCGGCGCCGGTCGCGATCGACGTCGCCGCGGTGCCGTTCCGGAACAGCCCCAGCGGCACCACCGGGTGCGGGTGCCGGGCCTCGATCGCCAGGAACCCCGCCAGCGCGAGCGCGGCCACCGCACCCGCCACCGCGCCCGTCCGGCCGCCCTCGATCACCGCGTACGTCAGCGCGGCCAGCGCCACCACCGCGGTGGTCTGCCCGGGCAGGTCCAGCGGGGCCGGGCGGCGCGGGGAGCGGGCCACCCGGGCCGAGAGCACCAGGGCGGCCAGGCCCACCGGCAGGTTGATGAAGAAGATGGCCCGCCAGCTCCACCCCGTGGTCAGCGCGCCGCCCGCCACCGGGCCGAGCGCCAGGGCGGTCGAACCGCCCGCCGCCCAGACCGAGATGGCGCGCGCCCGCTTTCGCGGGTCGGGGAACGCCTGCCGCACCAGCGCCAGCGAGGCGGGCAGCACCACGGCCGCCGCGCTGCCCTGCACCACCCGCGCGGCCACCAGCACCGCCAGGTTCGGCGAGAGCCCGCACGCCACGGACGCGACGGTGAAGACCGCGGTTCCGATCGCGAACGCCCGGCTCGCGCCGACCCGGTCCGACAGCGCGCCGGTGGACAGCATCAGCGACGCGAACGCGAGGGTGTAGCCGTCCACCACCCACTGCAACGCGGCCAGCCCGCCGTGCAGTTCGTGGCCCATCGCGGGCAGGGCGACGTTCACCACGGACGAGTCGAGGGTGACCAGGACGAAGCCGATCAG
Source organism: Streptomyces sp. NPDC088194 (assembly GCF_040702025.1). Classification (NCBI taxonomy): domain Bacteria; kingdom Bacillati; phylum Actinomycetota; class Actinomycetes; order Kitasatosporales; family Streptomycetaceae; genus Streptomyces; species Streptomyces sp. NPDC088194. The sequence continues at coordinate 8,337 of NZ_JBFBIV010000038.1, forward strand.
TGCGGCCGCCAGGGTCAGGGCGGGGGAGGCCGTGGCCGAAGCGGCGCCCGGCGCCGGGCCCGCGCCGTCCCCGCTCGTCGTGCGCGGGAGGTCCAACCGCTCTTCGCACGGCGGCAGATGGGGCTCGGGGGTGATGAGTTCCTCTGGCATGCCCTCAGCCTGCCGACGGCCGGACGCGTAGAGTAGTGGCCGGAATGCCACGCTCCCGGAGGTTCTGGCCATGAAGACCGCAGGGTCCGAAGCGACGCACGAGCCGCCCGAGCCGAACGAGCCGTACGACTTGCACGAGCCGCCCGAGCCGAACAAGCCGCCCGCGGTGAACGCGGCCAACGCGGCAGCCCGACCCCACGCGATGAAGAAGCGGCCGCACGCACGTCCAACGGCCCAAGGACCCACCGCGCCCGACGCACCGCGCACCCCGCCGGTGCCCGCCGGACGGCCCGTACCGCCGCCCGTCGCCGCCGAGCCGTTCATCTGCCCGCGCCCCCACCGCGTCGCCGTCATCGCCTCGGAACCCGTCTCGCTGTTCAACCTCGCCCTGCCCGAAATGCTGCTGCTCAAGGTCGAGGTGGACGGCCGGCCCGGCTACGAGGTCGAACTGTGCACGCCCGACCCCGGTCCGGTCGCCACCAGCGGCGGCGCCGACGTGGTGATCCGCAGCGGCCTGGACACGCTCGACCGGGCCGACACCGTGATCGTGGCCGGCACCGGCGCCGCCGAGGACCCCGACCCGCGCGTCCTGGAGGCGCTGCGGGCCGCCGCGACGGCCGGGAAGCGGATCGCGTCCATCTGCACCGGCGCCTTCCTGCTCGCCGAGGCCGGACTGCTCGACGGCCTCCACGCCACCACCTACTGGGCGTACACCCGGCAGTTCGCGGAGAAGTACCCCGACGTGGTCATCCAGCCCGACGTGCTCTACGTGCAGGACGGCCGCATGCTCACGTCCTCCGGCTACGCGGCCGGCATCGACCTGTGCCTGCACCTGGTGCGCACCGACTACGGCGCCGCGGTCGCCAACGCCGTCGCCCGCCTCGCCCTGGTCGCGCCCGTACGGCCGGGCGGCCAGGCGCAGTTCACCGACACGCCGCTGCCCGCCGAGACCGGCACGTCGCTCGCCGAGACCCGCGCCTGGGCGATGACCCGGCTCGACCGGCCGCTGACCCTCACCGACCTCGCCCGCCACGCCGCCGTCAGCGTCCGCACCCTCACCCGCCGCTTCCATGCCGAGACCGGCCTCAGCCCGCTGCAGTGGCTGCTCCACCAGCGACTGGAACGCGCCCGCGAACTGCTGGAGACGACCACCCTCCCGGTCGACCAGGTCGCCCGCGCCAGCGGCCTCGGCACCGCCGACTCCCTCCGCCAGCACCTGCTGCGCCGCGTCGGCCTGACCCCCTCCGACTACCGCGCCGCCTTCACCCGCCTTCCCGTGGCCTGAACCCCCGGCGCACCGGGCCGTGACGCGGGCGCCGGCGCGGGGCGGTGGAACCGGAACGGCCCCCCGGTGCGTCACCGTTCCGGTGGCGCCCGCCCCCGGGGACGGGCGTGTGCGGGTGTGGGGAGAGCGAGCCCGTGGGACGCTGATGTGGTCTTCACCCGTGCTCCGCATATGCTTTCGGAAGGGCTGTAGACATGCGACGGAACGCCGCCCGGCACGGGGCGTCCGATACGGCCGACAGCAGGCCGCACGGAACGACGTTGGGGGAAAGCCGCATGTCCCGCGCCCGCGGTGCCACCCGCACCCGTACCCGTATCGACAAAGCGACCCGTTCCCGCAGGTGGGCGTTGCGCCGCTCGGTGCTGGCGCCCGCGGCCGGGGTGGTCGCGGCGGCGACCGTCGGCGCGCTGCTGGTGTCCAACGCGCGTGGCGCGCACCACGACGACGCGCGGGGCGGCCAGGCGGAGCCCACCGCGTCCGCCGGCCGGCAGGGCGACGCGGCGCACCCGGGCCGGGTCGGCGCCTGGGAGAGCGCGATGAGCGCGGGCGGGCCCTCGTTCCGGCGGCAGACGATACGGATGGTGGTGCACACCAGCGTCGGCGGTTCCGGCCTGCGGATCAGGATCTCCGACCTGCGCGGCGAGCAGGGCCTCGCGGTGGGCGCCGCCGACGTCGCCGAGCAGTACGACGGCGGTCGCGCCGTCGCCGGCACCCACCACCGGGTGACCTTCGGCGGCTCCCGCTCCACCACCGTCGCCGCGGGCACCGAGGAGTACAGCGACGTCATCCCGATGCGGGTCGCCGCCGACCAGAACCTGCTGGTCAGCCTCTACCTGCCGGGACCGACCGGCGCCTCCACCTTCCACCGCGAGGCGTACGAGACGACGTATGTCTCCACCGACGGCGTCGACCACGCCGCCGACGACTCCGCCGCGGGCTACGCGCGCACCCGCACCTCCTGGTACTACCTGTCCGGCCTCGACGTGGTCTCGCCGACCGCGCACGCGACCGTGGTGGCCTTCGGCGACTCGATCACCGACGGCTACCACTCGACCGCGGGCGCCAACCGGCGCTGGCCGGACCAGCTCGCCCGGCGGCTCGCCTCGGCGCCCGGCGGGCAGCGACTCGGGGTGGTCGACGCCGGCATCGCCGGGAACCGGCTGCTCACCCAGGCGCCGGAGATCTACCGCGGCCCGAGCGGGGTGCACCGCTTCGCGGACGACGCCCTCAGCGAGCCCGGCGTCAAGGACGTCATCCTGCTCGAAGGCGTCAACGACCTGAGCAACGACCTCAACAGCACCGGCGGCCCGCTGACCGCGCAGAACCTGATCGACGGCTACCGCGCCCTCATCACCCGCGGACACGCGGCCGGGGTCCGGATGATCGGCGGAACGATTCTTCCCTACAGCCGGCTCAGCCCGGCGATGAACGCGATCCGCGTCCAGGTCAACCAGTGGATCAGGACCAGCGGCGCGTTCGATGCGGTGGTGGACTTCGACCGGGCCCTGCGCGACCCCTCCCACCCCGACGCGATGGCCCCCGCCTACGACTCCGGCGACCACCTGCACCCCAACGACGCGGGGATGCTGGCGATGGCCGACGCGGTCGACCTCAACGCGCTGGTCTCCTGACGGAGCCGCCGGCCGGGTCAGTACAGTGCCGGTATGGGAGCCGGAGCCGAAGAGGTGCTGCACGTCAGGGGCCGGGTGCTCGCCGGGCCCGACGACGCGGCGGTCAGGGACGAACTGTGGGTGGTCGGCGGGCGGATCACCTACCGGCGACCCGCCGCCGAGGTCACCGCGACCGCCGACGGGTGGGTGCTGCCCGGGCTGGTGGACGCGCACTGCCACGTCGGCCTCGACGCGCACGGCGCCGTGGACGAGGCGACCACCGAGAAGCAGGCGCTGACCGAGCGCGAGGCGGGCGCCCTGCTGCTGCGCGACGCCGGAACTCCCGCCGACACCCGCTGGATCGACGGCCGCGAGGACCTGCCGAAGATCATCAGGGCCGGCCGGCACATCGCCCGCACCCGCCGCTACATCCGCAACTACGCCCACGAGATCGAGCCCGGGGACCTCACCGCCTACGTGCGCCGCGAGGCCCGCCGGGGCGACGGCTGGGTGAAGCTGGTCGGCGACTGGATCGACCGCGGGATCGGCGACCTCGCGCCGTGCTGGCCGAAGGACGCGCTGCGCGAGGCGATCGCGGCCGCCCACGAGGAGGGTGCCCGGGTCACCGCGCACTGCTTCGCCGAGGACTCCCTCACCGACCTGGTGGCCGCCGGGATCGACTGCGTCGAGCACGCCACCGGGCTCACCGACGACACCATCCCGCTCTTCGCCGAGCGCGGCATCGCCATCGTGCCGACCCTGGTCAACATCGCCACCTTCCCGCAGTTGGCGGCCGGCGGCGCCGCCAAGTTCCCCCGCTGGTCGGCCCACTTGGAGCGGCTGCACGCCCGCCGCCACCAGACGGTGCGGGACGCGTACGACGCCGGCATCCCGATCTACGCGGGCACCGACGCGGGCGGCAGCCTCGCCCACGGGCTGGTCGCCGGCGAGGTGGCCGAACTGGTGCGCGCCGGGCTGCCGCACACCGCCGCGCTGTCCGCCGCGACCTGGGGCGCCCGGCAGTGGCTGGGCCGCGCCGGCCTGGAGGAGGGCGCGCCCGCCGACCTGGTGGTCTACGAGGCGGACCCGCGCGAGGACGTCCGGGTGCTGGCGGCGCCGCGCCGGGTGGTGCTGCGCGGCCGCACGGTGGCCTGAGCGGCGGTCTCGACGGCGGCGGCACGCTGACCTGAGCGGTGGTCCGAACGGCGGCGGCACGGCGATCGCGACGACGGCGGGGCGGGTGGCACGCCGGTCCGAAGAACTGCGGCGGCCCGCTGGTTTGAGCGGCGGCCCGGATCGGAGCCCCGCCCAGTCTCCCGGGTGAAGCGTACAGAACGGCCGTACGCCGGGAATCGAAGAAATGCACGGAAACCACCCTTCTGGGTGAACTGGCGCCGTGTAGCGGTCAATTCACCCTCAGTGCGTAAATATTGCCGGGTCGAGGTCCCCGGGTGCTGTCCCCAATCAGCGCGCGCCGGGGGCTCCATCCCATACGTGGGGGTTTCCCAACCGTGTACCGCACCATCAACTTCCGCCTGCCCGCACGCCGTTCGGTCGCCGTCATCGGCGCCGCCACGGCCGTTGCCGCCGGGGCCGTACTGGCCGTCGCACCGGCGGTGCAGGCGACGCCCGCGACCGCGCACGACTCCGGGGCCGCCACGGCCACGGACCTGCGCGCGGGCCTGGACGTGTCCCTGCTCGGCAAGACCGTGGACGTGCCGGTCAACGTCTCCCTGAACGACGTGCACGCCCCGGCCGACGCCAAGGAGACCGCGCTGACCGTCACGGTCGGCCACGGTGTCGAGGCGGGCCGGGCCGTCAACCTGCTGCGCGCCTCGGTCGCCACCGCGAACGCCACCACCAGCCGCGACAAGGCCGAGGGCGTCGCCAACATCGCCGCTGCGAACCTGCACGTCCCCGGGCTGCCGCTGCTGTCCCTGATCAAGCTGGACGCGGTGACGTCCACGGCGACCTGCCAGGTCGGCCACCGGCCGACCGCGTCCTCGCACCTGGCCGGCCTCACCGTGCTCGGCAAGCGCACCGAGCTGTCGGCGATCGGTGTCACCAAGGTCGCCGTCCCCGGCGTCGGCGAGGTGGACCTGGAACTGACCAACGCCGTCACCACCTCGAACACCGCCGCGGCCACGGCGCTGCACCTCAAGGTCGACATCGACCCGCTGAGCCTCGGCGTCGCCCACGTGACCGGGGACGTCACGCTCGCCCAGGCCACCTGCCGCACCCCGAAGGGCGACACCGGCTCGTCCGGCGGCTCGTCCTCCGGTGGCTCCGGCAACGGCGGTACGTCCTCGGGGAGTTCCTCCAGCGGGGCGGGCAACGGCGGTTCCACCGGCGGGCACTCCTCCGGCGGTTCCTCCAACGGGGGCAGCGCGAGCGGCGGTTCGAGCAGCGGCTCCTCCGGCAGCAGCGGGTCCGCCGGCTCCTCCGGCAGCGGCGGTTCGAGCGGCGGCTCCTCCGCGTCCGGCGGCTCGGGCGGTTCCGGCACCCACACCCAGACCGTCGCCGACACCGCGAGCACCGGCAACCTCGCCGAGACCGGCGCAAGCTCCAACATGCCCTACTTCGCGGGCGGCGCCGCGGCACTGGTGGCCGCCGGCGCGCTGACCTTCGTCGTCACCAACCGCCGCCGCAGGGAGGCCGGTTCGTCCGCCGACGGCGACGCGTGACCGCCACAAGGCGGTAACAAGCGCGGGGGGCGGCACCGGCGGTGGTGCCGCCCCCCGTACTCTGTTCCTCACACCCGGGGCCGGGGGACCACCGCGCCATGGGCACTGACACGGTGGGGCAACAGGGCGGGCGGGCATGAGCGACGGGCTATTCGCGGGCAGATACGAACTCGCGGAGCTGCTCGGCTCCGGTGGCATGGCCCGGGTGCACCGCGCCCGGGACACCCGGATGGGCCGGGTGGTCGCGATCAAGACCCTGATACCGGAGCTGGCGCAGGACCCCGACGCCCGCCGCCGGTTCGCCCGCGAGGCGCACGCCGCCGGGGTGCTGAACCACCCCGGCATCGTCACCGTCCACGACCAGGACGAGTACCAGGACGGCGACACCGTCGTGCCGTACCTCGTCATGGAGTACGTACGCGGCGGCACGCTGGCCCAACTCGTCCGCGAGCAGGCCCCGTTCGAGCCGGAGCGGGCGGTGCGGATCGTCTGCGACATCCTCGACGCGCTCGCCCACGCGCACAGCCACGGCACCGTGCACCGCGACGTGAAGCCCGCCAACGTGATGGTCACCGAGGAAGGCGCCATCAAGGTCGCCGACTTCGGCATCGCCCGCGTGATGGACACCGACACCCGGCTGACCACGGTCGGCTCCTCCGTCGGCACCCCCAGCTACATGTCGCCCGAGCAGGTCAATGGCGGCGACGTGGACGCCCGCAGCGACGTCTACGCGGTCGGCTGCGTGCTGACCGAACTGCTCACCGGCAAGCCGCCGTTCCACGAGGGCACCCCGCTGAGCCTGATGTACTGGCACGTCCACGCCGAGCCGCCGGCGCCCTCCACCCGCAATCCGAGGGTGCCCGCGGAGCTGGACGCCCTGGCGCTGGCCGCGCTCGCGAAGGACCCCGCCGACCGTCCCGCCGACGCCGGGGTCTACCGGGCCCGGCTGTGGGCCTGGCTGACCGCCGCCCGCTCCGCCACGGTGAACGGGCCGGCCACGCTGCCGCCGAGGGACTTCGGCCTGCCGCCGGCCACCGCCCCGACGAACGCGCCGACGAGCGCGCCGACCGACGCCCCGGGCGCCGACCCGCGCGCCACCTTCGGCGTCGGCAGCGCGCTGCCCTCGCTGCCCGCCCAGGGCACGCCGCCGCGAACACCCGGCCCGTACCAGGGAGTTCCGGGTCCGCAGTTCCCGCAGAACCCGTCAGCGCAGCAAGGGCAGCAGGGCTCTCAGTCCCCGCAGCCGCCCGCGCCCTCGCAGCCCTCCACACCCCCGCCGCCGTCACCCGGCCCGGCCGAGCACCCCGCGTACTCGCGCAGCCCGCAGGTGCCGCTGCCCCCGCCGTACCAGCCGAGCACCCCGCCGCCGGTCAACAACGGCGCCGCGCGGCAGCAGCAGCCGCTGATGCAAGGCGGGCCGCCCCTGCACGGGGGTATGCCGCCCGGGCCCGGACTCGGCTCCGTCCCCGGCCCGCGTGCCGGCATGCCGCCCGGCCCGAAGCCGACCTGGAGCGGCCGCCGCAAGATCCTCACCGCGGTGGCCGGGGTCGCCGTCGCGGGCATCACCGTCTCCGTCGTGCTGGCCACCGGCGCCCTCGGCGGCGGCGGCACGCCCGACCCCACGCCCGACCCGCACCCGCCGACGACGGCGCCGGTCGACCAGCAGGCCGCCCTCCAGCGGCACGGCGGCAAGCAGGGCGCCGGCTACAACGGCGGCACCGAGGGCGTGGTCCGCCCCTCCGTGCAGACCGGCGGCACCGTCCAACTGGCCACCTCCTACCTCGACGACAGCCTGCTGGACCCCGCCGACACCTACGACCCCGGCGCCTGGAACGTCCAGCGGCTGCTCTACCGCAACCTCGTCAGCTACGCGCCCGCGCCCGGCGACAAGGGCCGCGCGCTCCTGCCCGACCTGGCCACCACCACCGGCGACGTCAGCAGCGACGGCCTGACCTGGACCTTCCACCTGAAGAAGGGCCTGCGCTTCCAGGACGGCTCGACGATCACTTCCAAGGACGTCAAGTACGGCGTCGAGCGCAGCTTCGACCGCGACGTGCACTCCGGCGGGGCGACCTACTTCCCCGACCTGCTCGACGAGGGCCAGCACTACCCGGGGCCGTACAAGGACTCCGACCCCGACAAGATGGGCCTGAAGTCGGTGGCCACCCCCGACGACAGCACCGTCGTGTTCACCCTCGCCAAGCCCTACGCCGACTTCCCGTACATCCTCGCGATGTCGGCCGGCGCCGTGGTGCCGCCCAGCGCCGACACCGACGGCGGCAAGGGCTACGAGCAGAAGCCGATGGCCAGCGGCCCCTACAAAGTGGCCAGTTACGTCAAGGGCAAGTCGCTGCACCTGGTCCGCAACACCGAGTGGGACGCGACCACCGACCCGGTCCGCTCCCAACTGCCCACCGGGTACCAGGTGAAGTCCTACGACTCCCAGGCCGAGGTGGAGCAGGCGCTGCTCGACGGCACCGCCGACCTGGACTTCAGCGAGGTGATGTTCGACGACGAGACCGAGGCGAAGATCATCAACAGCTCGGCGCAGAAGTCGAACGTGGACCTCGCCTACACCGGAGCGACCCGCTACCTGAGCCTGCGCACCGACACCGCACCGTTCGACAACGTCTCCTGCCGCAAGGCCGTCGCGTACGCCGTGGACCGCGCCGAGGTGGAGGCCGCGCTCGGCGGCCAGTACGAAGGCGGCGAGGTCGCCACCACGATGCTGCCGCCCAGCAACGACAGCCACGACCCCAAGGCGAACCTGTACTCCAGCAGCGCCGGCGAGGCGGAGGACACGTACGCCAAGACCGAACTCAGCCAGTGCGGGATGCCGAACGGCTTCAGCACCACGCTGGTCGGCCTCTCGGGCGCCTCCAAGAGCGAGCAGGCCATGCAGGCGGTCGCCACCGCACTGGAGAAGGTCGGCATCAAGGTCACCGTCAAGACCATGGACTCCGGCGCCTTCTACGACACCCTGCTGTCCCCGAGCAAGCTCAAGGCGGCCAAGTGGGGCATGGTGTACACCGGTTGGATCGGGGACTACCCGACCGGCGGCGGCTTCCTGCGCCAACTCGTCGAGCCGGACTCCGGCACCAACTACTCGGGCCTGGACGACAGCAGCCTCAACGCCATGGTCGACCAGGCCGACGCGCTCACCGACCCGTCGGCCGCGACCGAGGCATGGACCAAGATCGACGCGCGGGTCATGCAGGACGCCGCGATGGTGCCGCTCGTCTACGACCGGCACCTGGTCTACCGCGGCCCGCGCCTGACCAACGTCTACCAGCAGCAGGTGATCGGCCAGATCGACCTCAGCGCGCTGGGAGTGAAGTGAGCACCGCGGACAGCGCGTTGACGAACCCGTCGGTGGTGCGGCGATCCCGCACCGCGACCCGCAGCCAGTCCGGGCCGAGGCCGGGGAAGGTGTCGCCCCGGCGCACCGCGTAGCCCGACTCCCGCAGCGCCGCGCGTACGTCGGCCGCGCCCGGTATCCGCAGCAGGACGAACGGCGCCGCGGGCGCGTCCCCGGCCGTGCGGACCCGCGGCACCTCCCGCAGCCGCTCCACCAGGTACGCCCGGTCCGCGGTGACCTGCCGGGCCGCCTCGGCGGCCTCCGTACGGGCCCGCGCCGACACGCACGCCTCCGCCGCCGCCAGCGCGGGCGAGGAGACCGCCCACAGCGGCTGCGCCGCCGCCAACTCCGCGATCAGCTCCGGCGCCCCCAGCACGTAGCCGACCCGCAGCCCGGCCAGGCCCCACGTCTTGGTCAGGCTGCGCAGCACCACCAGGCCGGGCACCGTGTCCGCCCCGCCGGTCCCGGCCACCCCGGCCAGCGACTCGCGCTCGCCCGGCACCGCGTCCATGAACGCCTCGTCCACCACCAGCGTGCGCCCGGGCCGGGCCAACTCCCGTACCAGCGCCGCCGGGTGCAGCACCGACGTGGGGTTCGTCGGATTGCCGAGCACCACCAGGTCCGCGTCCGCCGGGACCCGGTGCGGATCGAGCCGGAACCCGTCGGAGGCGTCCAGCAGCACCCGCTCCACCGCGTGCCCGGCCGCCCGCAGCGCCGCCTCCGGCTCCGTGAACTGCGGGTGCACCACCACCGCGCGCCGCGGCCGCAGCACCCGCGCCAGCAGCACGAACGCCTCGGCCGCGCCCGCCGTGAGCAGCACCTCCGGGTCCGCCCGGCCGTGCCGGACCGCCACCGCGTGCCGCGCCGGCCGGCCGTCCGGATACGCCGCCAGCCCTGCCAGCGTCCCCCCGATCACCTCGGCCAGCCACGCCGGCGGTGTCCCCGCCCGCACGTTCACCGCGAGGTCGACCAGGCCCTCGCCGACCTCCGCGTCGCCGTGATGCCGCAGGTCATGGCCATCGGGGTACACGTCTTGGGCTCCAGAGTGCGGGAAGGGGAGGGGGAGGGGAGCGCGGGCGACGGCGACCGTGGCGTGTGCCGACTTCCGCTTGGCGAGGGCGAGTTCGGCGCCGGGACCGGCGGCGAGGAGTGCCGCGGCCTCGGCGACGGACGGGGTGCCGAGCGCGCCGAGCGCGGCCTCGGACGGCGTCGGCACCGCCACGCGCGCCAGCACGGCCGGGTCGAAACCGACCACCGCCACCCCGAGTTGCTCGGCGGCTCCGGCGATCGCGGGCGCCCGCTCCTTCCCGGTGACCGTGGCCAGCACCGCCACGGAGCATCCGCCGCCCCCGCCGAGCCCGGCGCCGGTGAGCCCAACAGCCGTGTCCGGGGCGGCCGTTGATCCGTCCGGTGGGCCGGGGGAACGGCTCGCCCCGGGGTGCGGCGCCCGCGCCCGCGGCAGCAGAGCCGCTTCGGCCTCCGCCAGCGCCGCCCGGATCAGGCCCAGTACCTCCGCCGCGTCCGCCGCGCCGCTCGCGCCCACGCCGACGTGGAACCGCTCGCTCATCGAGGCGGCCGGGCGGCGCAGGAGGCGACGAAGCGCCGGGCGAGGGAGGGCGCCGCGGCCCAGTGGGTGTGCAGGTAGGAGGCGTGCACGCGGTGCTGGACGAAGCCCTCGACCCGGCGTTCGGGGCGGACGAAGCCCCACGCCGGTGCCTGGCCCGCACCCGGTTCGACCCGGGTGCGGTGGAACTCGTGCCCCCGGACCCGGGTCCCGGCCGCGGCCAGCACGCTGTCGCCGACCGCGACCGCCTCGCGGTAGCCGAGCGTGAGCCGGGCGTTCATCTCGGCCTTCGCGTCGAGCACCCCGCACATCGGCCGCCCGTCCAACTCCCGCACCAGGTAGAGCAGTCCGGCGCACTCCGCGGCCAGCGGACCGGAGAAGCGGGCGACCTCGCGGCGCAGCGCACCGTTCGCGGACAGCTCGGGAGCGTACATCTCGGGGAAGCCCCCGCCGATCACGACGCCCTGGGTGCCGGCGGGCAGCGCCTCGTCGGTGAGCGGGTCGAACTCCACCACGTCGGCGCCCGCGGCGGTCAGCAGTTCCTCGTGCTCGGGGTAGGCGAAGGTGAAGGCGGCGCCGCGGGCCACCGCGACCACGGGCCGCCGGGCCGTACGCCCCGCCGCCGGTGCGTCCGCCGACGTGCCTGCCGGACGGCCGTCCGCCGTGCCTGTCACCGAGCCCGTCACCGCGTCCGACACCGAACCCGACACCTCGCGCGCCGGGTCCCACGCCGGTCCCGCCAGCGGGGGAGCGGTACGCGCCAGCGCCAGCAGCGCGTCCAGGTCGCAGCCGGCGGCGACCCGGTCGGCCACCGCCCGCACCCACGCCAGCGCCTCCGCGCGCCGCTCGGCCACCGGCACCAGCCCGAGGTGGCGCGCGGGCACCGCGAGCACGTCGGAGCGGCCCAGCGCGCCCAGCACCGGAATCCCGACCTCCTCCAGCGCCGCGCGCAGGATCTCCTCGTGCCGTGCCGAGCCGACCTTGTTGAGCATCACCCCGCCCAGCCGCACCCCCGGGTCGAAGGAGGCGAAGCCGTGCACCAGCGCCGCCACCGAGCGGGCCTGCGCGGACGCGTCCACCACCAGCACCACCGGCGCGGACAGCACCTTGGCGACCTGCGCGGTCGAGGCCAACTCGCCGTGCCCGGTGGCGCCGTCGAACAGCCCCATCACGCCCTCGACCACGGCGAGCCCCGCACCGGCCGCCCCGTGCAGGAACAGCGGCACCATCCGCTCCACCCCGCACAGGTACGGGTCGAGGTTGCGGCCCGGCCGGCCGGTGGCGAGCGCGTGGTAGCCCGGGTCGATGTAGTCGGGGCCGACCTTGTGCGGGGACACCGCGAGGCCGCGCGCGGCGAAGGCGGCCATCAACCCGGTGGCGACCGTGGTCTTGCCGCTGCGCGAGGACGGCGCGGCGATCACGAAGCGCGGCACCGAGGCCCGGCCCGCGGCGGAGGCCGAAGCCGTACCCGTACTCGTACATGTACTCGTACCCGTGGCGGAAGCCGCAGCCGTGCGCGCCGTCCTGACCGCCGCCGTACCGGCGTCCTGGCTCACCACTCGATCCCCCGCTGCCCCTTCTGCCCGGTGTCCATCGGGTGCTTGACCTTCGCCATCTCGGTCACCAGGTCGGCGTGGTCGAGCAGTTCGGCCGGTGCGTTGCGCCCGGTGACGACCACGTGCTGGCTGCCGGGACGGTCCCGCAGCACCCGCACCACCTCGTCCACCGGCACCCATCCCCAGTGCATCGGGTACGCGAACTCGTCCAGCACGTACAGCCGGTAGGTCTCCGCGGCCAGGTCCCGCTTGACCTGCTCCCAGCCCTCCCGGGCCGCCTCCTCGCTGGAGGCGAGGTCGCGCTGCACCCACGACCAGCCCTCGCCCATCTTGTGCCAGGCGACCGTGCCGCCCTCGCCGGAGGCGCCCAGCACCCGCAGCGCCCGCTCCTCCCCGACCTTCCACTTCGCCGACTTGACGAACTGGAACACCCCCACCGGCCAGCCCTGGTTCCAGGCCCGCAGCGCCAGCCCGAACGCGGCTGTCGACTTGCCCTTGCCCGGACCGGTGTGCACGATCGTCAGTGGCCGGTTGCGCCGCTGACGTGTCGTCAGCCCGTCCTCCGGCACCACACTCGGCTGTCCCTGCGGCATTACGCGGCCCTCCGTACGTCCTTGACCAGCGCGGACACCGTGTCGGCCCGCAACTCCTGCAGCGTCACCGCGGTGGCGCCCAACTCCCGTGCCAGCGCGCCCGCCAGGCCCAGCCGTACCGGACCGGCCTCGCAGTCCACCACCACCGACGCCGCCCCGGACGCGGCCAGCAGCCGGGCCGCGCGCGCCGCCCGCGGCAGCGGCTCGGGTCCGCCGGTGGCCCGCCCGTCGGTCACCACCACCAGCAGCGGCCGCCGCGAGGGGTCCCGCAGCCGCTCCACCCGCAGCACCTCGTGCGCCCGCAGCAGCCCCGCGGCCAGCGGCGTACGGCCCCCGGTCGGCAGCTTCTCCAGCCGCGCCGCGCCCGCGTCCACCGACGACGTCGGCGGCAGCGCCAACTCCGCCCCCGCGCCCCGGAACGTCACCAGGCCGACCTTGTCCCGCCGCTGGTACGCGTCCAGCAGCAGCGACAGCACCGCGCCCTTCACCGCGCCCATCCGCCGCCGCGCCGCCATCGAACCCGACGCGTCCACCACGAACAGCACGAGGTTGCCCTCCCGGCCCTCCCGCACCGCCTGCCGCAGATCCTCCCGCCGCACCACCAGGCCGCGCCCGTCGCGGCCCCGCGCCCGCTGGTGCGGCGCCGCCGCCCGTACGGTCGCCGTCAGGTGCAGCGCGGCCAGCCGGCCGCGCGGCTGCTCCGCCCCGGTGGTGCGCCCGTGCGCCGTCCGGGCCCGCGAGCGCCGCCCCGCCGCGCCCTCACCCAGCCCGGGCACGGTCAACGTCCGTGTCTTGTACGGTTCCCCGGCGGCGGACGGCGGCTGCTCGGAGGCGGCGGCGAGCGCGGAGCCGGCTCCCGTGTCCGCTCCCGGTTCCGTGCCGGTTCCCGGGTTCGGGGCAGCGGGGTCGGACCCGCCGTCCGGAGCGGGGGAGCCCGCCGCCGGGTCCACGCCCGGGTCGCGCTGCGGCGGCACCCCGCCACCGCCGTCGGGCCCGCCGCCGTCCGGGCCGCCGTCCTCGGGGCCGCCGTCCGGATCGGGATCGGGGTCGGGCTCCGGCTCGTCCTGCGGGTCCCGGCCCTCGGCCTCGGCCCGCTCCGCCTCCTGCCGCGCCCGCTCCAGCGTCTCGTCCAGCTTCTCCTCGTCGAGGCCGGGCGCGTCGAACGGATTGCGGCGCCGCCGGTGCGGCAGCGCCAGCAGCGCGGCCTGCCGTACGTCCGGGTCCGTCACCTCGGTGCGGCCCGCCCACGCCGCCAGCGCGGTCGCGGTCCGCGCCATCACGATGTCCGCGCGCATCCCGTCCACCTCGAACGCCGCACAGGTCGCCGCGATCTGCCGCAGCGCCGCGTCCCCGAGCACCACCGACGGCAGCAACTCCCGCGCGGCCGATATCCGTTCGCGCATCTCCTGCTCGTCGGCCGCCCACCGTGCCGCGAACCGCGCCGGGTCCGCGTCGTACGCCAGCCGCCGCCGTACGACCTCCACCCGCTGGTCGGTCTCGCGCGAGGCGGTGACCTCCACGGTCAGCCCGAACCGGTCGAGCAACTGCGGCCGCAGCTCGCCCTCTTCCGGGTTCATCGTGCCCACCAGCAGGAAGCGTGCCGCGTGCCGCACCGACACGCCCTCGCGCTCCACGTAACTCGCCCCCGTCGCGGCGGCGTCCAGCAGGACGTCCACGAGGTGGTCATGGAGCAGATTGACCTCGTCGACGTAGAGAATCCCCCGGTGCGCGTCGGCCAGCAGCCCGGGCTCGAACGCCTTCACCCCCTCGGCGAGGGCCCGTTCGATGTCGAGCGCGCCGACCAGCCGGTCCTCCGAGGCGCCCACCGGCAACTCGACCAGCCGCGCGGGGCGCTGTACCCCTGCCTCGTCCACCGGGTGCGGCCCGTCCGGGCAGTCCGGGTCCGGGGCGGCGGGGGCGCAGCTGAACCGGCAGCCGGGAACCACCGCGAGATCGGGCAGCAGCGAGGCGAGCGCGCGGACGGTCGTGGTCTTGGCCGTCCCCTTCTCGCCTCGGACGAGGATGCCACCCACGGATGGGTTGATCGCGTTGAGCAGCAGCCCCAACCGTAGATCCTCCTGGCCGACGATCGCCGAGAACGGATAGGGAATGCTCATGAAGTGGCCACTCCTTCGAGTGAGAAGACGTTCGATCGGTCGGAGGTGGACTCGCACCCACCCTGCTGTGACGCGTGGTCTCCGCTGCCGCGGGGGTGATCCGGGCGCGGCGAACCGCCCCGCCGTTCGGGCTCTCCGCTTCCCGCACGGGCGGGGGTGAACGCGGTCACGGCGCCCCCGGCGGCAGGAACGGCAGGCCGTCCGGCGGACCCTGTTCGATCAGCCGCAGCAGCGCGCCGGTGTCGGCGTGCTCCTCGATCAGATCGGCCAGCCGCTCCAACTGGCCCTCCCGCAGCGCCTCGAAGCGGGTGTCCGGGGCCGGCGCGAACCGCCGCCCGGCCGCGGCGGCCACCCGCGTGAGGAACGCCCGCCGGAAGCCGTCGCTCTCCAGCGAGCCGTGCCAGTGCGTGCCCCACACCGCGCCGACCCGGCAGCCGTCGAGGAACGGCTCGTCGCCGCCCAGGAGTTCGGCCACCCCGTGGTGGATCTCGTAGCCGCGCACCGGCTCGCCGTACTGCGTGCCCTCCGGGCGGGCGAGGGTCTTCTCGCGGGCGAAGCGGACCCGGACCGGCAGCAGGCCGAGGCCCGCGACCGTGCCGGCCTTCGACTCCACGTCGTCCTCGATGCGTTCGGCGAGGAGTTGGAAGCCGCCGCAGATGCCGAGCACGGGGCGGCCCTCGGCGGCACGCCGGCGGACCGCGTCGGCCAGGCCGCGCTCGCGCAGCCAGGCCAGCGCGCGGACGGTGCCGCGGGTGCCGGGCAGCACCACCAGGTCGGCGTCGGCGAGTTCGTCCGGGCGGTCCACGAACCGCACCACCACACCGGGCTCGGCGGCGAGCGCGTCGAGGTCGGTGAAGTTCGACATCAGCGGGAGCGCGGCCACCGCCACCCGCAGCACCTCGTCGCCGTACGGCGCTTCGACCGCGGACTCGCGCACGGCGCCGCGCAGCGACACCCGCAGCCCGTCCTCCTCGTCGATGCCCAGGCCGTGGGCGAAGGGGAGCACGCCGAGGGTGGGGCGGCCGGTGAGGCCGCGCAGCATGTCCAGGCCCGGCTGGAGCAGGGACACGTCGCCGCGGAACTTGTTCACCAGGTACCCCGCGACCAGCCGCTGGTCCTCCGGTGCGAGCAGCGCCGTCGTGCCGTAGAACGACGCGAAGACGCCGCCGCGGTCGATGTCGCCGACCACCATCACCGGCAGCCCGGCGCTCCTGGCCACGGCCATGTTGACGATGTCGGTGCGGCGCAGGTTGATCTCGGCGGGGCTGCCCGCGCCCTCGCAGATCACGGCGTCATGGCCGCGGCCCAGCTCCTCCAGGCACTCCACCACGGTGCCCAGCAACTCGGCCTGCCGGCCGCCGTGGTAGCCGCGGGCGCTCAGCTCGCCGACCGGCTTGCCCAGCACCACCACCTGGCTGCTGTGGTCGCCGCCGGGTTTGAGCAGCACCGGGTTCATCAGCGCCGACGGCTCCACCCGGGCGGCCTGCGCCTGCATCGCCTGCGCCCGGCCGATCTCGGCGCCCTCCCGGGTGACGTACGAGTTGAGCGACATGTTCTGGCCCTTGAACGGCGCGACCCGCAGGCCCCGCCGGGTCAGCCACCGGCAGATCCCGGCGGTCACCACGCTCTTGCCGGTGTCCGAGCCGGTCCCGGCGACCAGTAGCCCCTTCACGCCGTGCCTCCCTCGGTCGTGGCCGCGGGCGCCGCCCGCCGGGCTCCGCGTGCCGCCGACAGCAGCACCGACGCGCCCAGCGCCAGCGCGCCGACCCGGCGGGAGAGGCGGACCGCGCGCCGGATGTCGGCCGGCGCGGGCGGGCGGAACCCGGCGCCCAGCACCGGGCGGTGCTCGGTGCGGCCGCCGTACGACAGGGTGCCGCCCAGCCGCAGCCGCAGCGCCCCCGCGAACGCGGCCTCGACCGGGCCCGCGTTGGGCGAGGGGTGGCGCGGCCCGTCCCGCCTTGCGGTGGCCAGCGCGGTCCGCGGATACGGTCCGGCCAGCGCGGCGAGCCCGGCGGTGAGCCGGGCGCCCGGGTAGCCGACGGCGTCGTCCAGCCGCGCGGCGGCCCACCCGAACCGCAGGTGGCGCGGGGAGCGGTGGCCGACCATCGCGTCCAGGGTGTTGGCGGCGCGGAAGCCGACCAGCCCGGGCACACCGGCCAGGCCGCCCCACACGAGCGCGCCGACCACCGCGTCCGAGGTGTTCTCCGCGACCGACTCCACCACGGCGCGGGCGATCGCGTCGGCGTCCAGCCCGGCCGGGTCCCGCCCGCACAGGTGCGGCAGCCGGGCGCGGGCGGCGGCCACGTCCCTCGCCTCCAGCGCCGCGCCGATGGTGCGGGCCTCCCGTGCGAGCGAGGTGCCGCCGAGTACGGACCAGGTGGTGGCGGCGGTCAGCGCGACGGACAGCGCCGGGCGGCCGCGCACCGCCCGCTCCGTCAGCGCGGCGGCGGCCACGGCGCCGCCGACGCACAGCGCCGCGTACGCGGTTCCGGTGCCCCGGTCGTCGCGCCACAGCCGCTTCTCCAGGGCCCCCGCGGCCCGCCCGAACCCGGCCACCGGGTGGCCGCGGCGCGGGTCGCCGATCAGGAGGTCGCCGAGGAAGCCGAGCGCGGCGCCGTACGCGAAGGCGCGGTCGGCACGGGTCATGTCCGGGTCATCTCGGCGGCCGAACGGCCGGCGGCCTGCGTGCAGGGCATCGCGAAGTCCTCACTCAGGGTCCGCGCCCTGGCTCGACGTGACCGGCGGTGAGAGTCTCCTGGCTCCCGGATCTACGCACTCCCGGGCCTTCCAGCCGGGCGAACCGGCCGTGACCTACAGGGTCGGGAGTGCACTCCCCGGTGACAGTGGCGGGACCGCGTCGGATTCGCACCGACTTCCTCTCCTGCCGCCGTATGGCTCCCGGCAGTTCACCACGCCCGCGGAAAGCCCGTCAACCGACCCCCCGGGGTGCCCCCGGCCTGCGGATTCTGGGACCACCTCCCGGTGGTGGGCGAACGGGGGTACTCCCCCTGGCTCCGCCGGGGGCACCCCCGCCCAGGCGAAGCGCCGGGGGAGCGCCGTTCCCCGCGCCCCTTCGGGCGTGCGCCACTGTGGTGCCCGTCTCGTTCCCGGCCGGGGGGCCGGCGGCCTGCTGAACGTGCCGTTTACCGCGCCCCCTGGTTGGTGACCCTCTTTTCGCGAAAGCAGCCGCACCCACCCAGGGGCGCGGGGCACTTGCCGACGAGCCACCGCGCACCGCGAGAGGAACGTCGACCGAAAGGGGCAGGGCCCGGGGGCGCCCGGGGAGGGAGCCGCGCTCACGTAAGGCGCGGCCCCCGCAGGGCTACCCGGCGATGAGGTGGATTCCGTAGGCGACGGCGGCAGCACATGCGGCGAAACAGACATACGCACCGGTGCGGGTGAGCACCGCGGTGCCGCCGGTACCGCCCCGCCGGGACAACCCGACGATTCCGAGCGTGAAGACGCCCACGAGGCCGACCGTGGAGAGGAGGGTGACGGCGAAGACCGTGCCGAGCGCGTGCCAGTCGATGCTCATGACGTGCCCTTTCAGACCGTGGTGGGAGTGGAGGCGGCAGGCGGCACGACGGCGGGGATCACCGGGCCGGCGGGCGGCACGTCGGGGGAGGGGGTGTGCGCGGGAGGCGCGGGAACGGTGGGAGCCGCCGTGGTGTCGGCGACGGTCACCGGGACGATCTGGACGGCCGGTACGGCCGGGGCGGATATGGGGGCGGGCGCCTCCGCGGCCGCGGTCTCCTGCGTCGCGGCCACCGCACCCACGGGCTCGTTGACGTTCGCGTGGGTGACCGGCTTGCGGCGGGCCGCCGTCCGGACCGCCACGCACACCGCGAGGCCGAGCACCCCGACCGTGGTGACACCCCAGGTGCCGCGGTCGGCGAGGTAGGCGGCGCCGCCCGCGACCAGGCCGGCCGCCGGCAGGGTCAGCCCCCAGGCGGCGACCATCCGCCCGGCGGTGCCCCAGCGGACCACCGCCCCGGTGCGGCCGAGCCCGGCGCCCAGCACCGACCCGGTGCAGACCTGGGTGGTGGACAGCGCGAAGCCCAGGTGGGAGGAGGCGAGGATGGTCGCCGCGGCGCCGGTCTGCGCCGCGAAACCCTGCTGCGGCTGGATGTCGGTGATGCCGCGGCCGACGGTGCGGATGATCCGCCAGCCGCCGATGTAGGTGCCGAGCGCTATGGCGGTGCCGGCCGAGCAGATGACCCACAGCGGCGGGTTGGAGCCGGGGGCCAGCGAGCCGCCGGCGATGAGCGCGAGGGTGATGACGCCCATGGTCTTCTGGGCGTCGTTGGTGCCGTGCGCGAGCGAGACGAGCCCGGCGGAGGCGATCTGCCCGGCCCGGTAGCCGCGCGAGGTGGCCGCGGGATCGGCGTTACGGCCGAGCCGGTAGGTGAGCCGGGTGGCGAGCATCGAGGCGAGTCCGGCCACGATGGGCGCGGCGACCGCCGGGATGATCACCTTGGTGACGACCGCGTCACCATTGACGCCGTGGGCGCCGACCGAGACGAGGGTGGCGCCGATCAGTCCGCCGAAGAGGGCGTGCGAGGAGCTGGAGGGGAGCCCGGCCAGCCAGGTCACCAGGTTCCACACGATCGCGCCGACCAGTGCGGCGAAGATCATCGCGGGTCTGATTCCGGCCGACTCGTCGACGATCCCGCCGGAGATCGTCTTGGCGACCTCCACCGACAGGAAGGCGCCGACCAGGTTGAGTACGGCTGACATTCCCACCGCGACGCGGGGGCCGAGCGCACCGGTCGAGATGGTGGTGGCCATCGCGTTGGCGGTGTCGTGGAAGCCGTTGGTGAAGTCGAAGACGAGAGCGGTGGCGATCACGAGTCCGATCAGGAGCGTGATGTGTTCCATGGGCCCAGCAATCGTTCGGTCGGGCAGGGGCGAGGCGAACGTACGGATCATTCATGAACGGAAGGTGAACTCACGGCGGACTCGCGGTGCCGACATGAATCATCGGTGAACGGAGGGGGATCGGGAAGGGGTCGGCGCAGATACGCACAGCTTCACCCCAGCTCGTCCCGCGATCCCTTACCGCAGCGAAGCGAGCCTCGATCAGTGCCCGGACAGCCGGTCCGCCCAGCGCGCCACCGGGTCCGTGGCGGTGCTGCGCCCCCGCGCCTCGCGCCGGTCCGCACCACGGTAGGCCGCGTAGATCCCGCGCACCGCCGCCCATCTGAGCGGCTCCGGCTCCCAGCGCCGCACCCGGTGCCCCACCCACGGCAGCGCGGTCAGCCCGGTGGGCCCGCCCTGCCCGCAGTCCAGCAGCACCAGGTCCCGCAGGGTGCGCGCGGCCAGGTTCGACGTCGCCACCCCGCTGCCGACGTACCCACCCGCCCAGCCGGTCCCCGTCGTACGGTCCAGGTGCACGCTCGCGCACCAGTCCCGCGGCACCCCCAGCACGCCCGACCAGGCGTGATCGACCGCGACCCCGGCCGCCGCCGGGAACATCCGGACCAGGATCTCCCGCAGCGCCGCCACCGTCGCCGCCGACGTGCTCCCGTCGGTGTCGGTCCGCGACCCGAACCGGTACGGCACCCCGCGCCCGCCCAGCGCGATCCGGCCGTCGGCGGTGCGCTGCGCGTACACGTACGCGTGCGCCATGTCGCCGAGCACCTCCCGGCCCTCCCAGCCGATCGTCGCCCACACCGGCTCGGGCAGCGGCTCGGTCGCGATCATCGAGGAGTTCATCGGCAGCCAGGTCCGCCGCTGCCCGCGCAGGCCCGCGGTGAAGCCCTCGGTGCAGCGCAGCACGTACCGCGCCCGGACCGTCCCGTACGGGGTGGCCACCCGCCCCGGGTGGATCGCGGTCACCGCGGTGCCCTCGTGCACGGTCACGCCCAGCCGCTCCACCACGGCGGCCAGCCCCCGCACCAGCTTCGCCGGGTGCACCCGCGCGCCGTACGGGGTCCAGGTGCCGCCGACCGCGCCGGCCACCCGCACCCGCTCTGCCGTCCCGGCCGCCCCCAGCAGCAGCCGGTCCTTCTCCCCGAACGAGACCTCCGCCTCGTGGTACGCCTTCAGACGCGCCGACTGGGCGGGGGAGTAGGCCACTTCGAGCACTCCACCGTGGTGGATGTCGGCCTCGATCCCCTCCCGCCCGGCGACCCGGACCACCTCGCCGACGGTGTCGTTCATCGCCTGCTGGAGCGACAGCGCGGCCTGGTGGCCGTGCAGCGCCGCGTAGCGGTCCCGGCCCGCCACGCCGTTGTAGAGCCACCCGCCGTTGCGGCCCGAGGCGCCGTACCCGCAGAACCGGGCCTCCAGCACGGTGATCCGCAAGGAGGGCGCCGCCTGCTTCAGGTAGTAGGCCGTCCACAGCCCGGTGTAGCCGCCGCCCACGATCACCACGTCGGCGTCCGCGTCGCCGGGAAGCGGCTCGCGCGGCACCGGAACGCCCGTGTCCGCGTACCAGAACGAGATGCCGCCGTTGACCGTGCCCATGAGGTTCCCGCGATTCCGTGATTCCGTGTCGGCTCACGTGTGCCCGGCGCGCCGCCCGGGCACGCCGTGGGTGGTGTGGGGACGCTACTGCCGGTCCGGGGGGCTCGGCAACGGTCCGCGGCACCCTCGAACCGTCATGCGCGGCACCAACGGCAGTAAGGGGCACCCTGTGCACAACGCGGAACAGAAGACCTGGTCGGACGTGGTCGACGCGGCCCGCCGCACCGTCGCCGACGGCCTGGTGGTCGGCACCTCCGGCAACGTCTCCGCCCTCGTCGGCGACGACCTGGTGCTCGTCACCCCGACCGGTGTGCCCTACCACCGGCTCGGCCCCGACGACGTGGTCGGCGTCGACCTCGCCACCGGGCGGCAGGTGCGCGGGCTGCTCCGGCCCACCAGCGAACTCCCGCTGCACCTCGCGGTCTACCGCGGCACCTCCGCGCGGGCGATCGTGCACACGCACGCGCCGCACGCCACCGCGGTCTCCACGCTGGTCGCCGAGCTGCCGGCGATCCACTACATGGCCGCGGAGCTCGGGGGGCCGGTGCGGGTTGCGGACTACGCCCTCTACGGCACTCCCGAGCTGGCCGACGCCGTTCTCCACGCGCTGCGCGGCGACCGCGGGGCCTGCATCATGCGCAACCACGGGATGATCAGTCTCGGCGACACCCTCGACCGCGCGTACGACCGCGGGGCGCAGCTGGAGTGGATGTGCCGGGTGTGGCTCGCCGCCGCCTCCACCGGCGGCACCCCCGCGACCCTTTCCCCCGCCGAACTCTCCGCCGCGGCCACCAAGTTCACGGGCTACGGTCAGCCCTGACCCCCGGGACCCCCTCCTCGAAGGGCCCCCGCGCCGTTCTCCCCCCGAGCACCTGCGGCCCCTTCCCCGGAAGGACGCTCACCCTCCATGGACCGGCCACCGGCCGGTGGTGAGGGCACGTCCGCAAGGGGCAGCCCCCCAGGGGCGCGGGGAACTGCGCGGGCAACCGGCCACCGGCCGGTGGTGAAGGCACGACCGCAAGGGGCAGCCCCCAAGGGCGCGGGGAACTGCGCGACAAGCCCGCCCACGGCCGGTGGTCGGGGAGGAGAGCGGGACCGCAGCGGCGCGTAGCCGGGAGAAGCACCCACCGAGGGGTGGTCCCGGGCCGGACGGGACGGGGGCACCCGGGTGGGTCCGGTGGCGCCCCGACCGCGGGGGGCTGAGACTGGGGGCGATGCGCCTTCGATACGCGGTGGCCGCGGCGGCCACAACGGTGGTGGGTGCCGGCGCAGCCGCATTGGCGGCGGGCCGGTACGGCTCCGGGTTCGCCCTGAACCCGGCGGTCGCGGGCCCCGCCCCGGAAAGCCTGATCACGGTACGCAGCGTGACCCCGGACGAGGTCGTCCTGACCCGCACCCCCGCCTCGGAGCGCCCGGGCGTGTACGGCCTGACCGGCGCGGGCGTGCACGCCACCGTCGGACCGGTGGTCGCGGTCGGCGACCGCGGCCACTCCGTCACCCGCACCCTGACCCGCGTGGACAAGGGCTCGCTGGCCGCGGGCGCGTTCGTCCGGATGACCCCGCAGGCGTACACCGGCGACCCGCGCGGCGCGCGCGGGTTGGACTTCGCGGAGCCGCAGGTCCCGGGGGAGCTGGGCCCGATGCCGGCCTGGTACCTGCCCGGCGCCCGCTCCACCTGGGTGATCGCGGTGCACGGCGTCGGCGCCACCCGCGAGCAGGCCCTGTCCGTGCTGCCCGCCCTGCACCGCTTCCGGCTGCCGGTCCTGGTCCCGTCGTACCGCAACGACCCCGGCGCCCCCGCGTCCCCGGACCGCATCGGGCACCTCGGCGCCACCGAGTGGCGCGACCTGGACGCGGCGATGCGGTTCGCGGTGGAGCACGGCGCCCGGGGACTGGTGCTCTACGGCTGGTCGAGCGGCGCCGCGATGGCGCTGCGCGCCCTGCACCGCTCGCCGGTGGCCGGCAAGGTCGTCGGCCTGGTCCTCGACTCGCCGGTGCTCGACTGGCGCGCCACGGTCACCGCCGCGGTGCGCTCGCGCCGCCTGCCCCGCGTGCTGACCCCGCTCGCCGTGCGCGCCGCGGAGGGCCGTACGGGGCTGCGCGGCACGCGGCATACGGAGGCGGCCGCGGAACCGGCCGTGCCGGCCGGGCTCACCGTACCGACGCTGATCGTGCACGGCCCCGACGACACCTTCGCGCCCTGGTCCGCGTCCCGGGCGCTCGCCGACCGCTACCCCGGCAAGGTGGCCCTGCACCCGGTGCCGGGGGCCGCGCACACCGCGATGTGGAACGCCGACCCGGCGGTCTACGAGGAGACGCTGCGCCGCTTTCTCACCCCGCTCATGTGAGCGCGTTCACAGTCGGGTTTGGGATTATGGGCGCCGAGCGGCGAGACTGATCAGGTGACGTCCCGTATCCCGCGAGACACTCCGCTCCGCCTCGTCCCCCGCCGGCCGCTCACCGCGGCCCGCAGGACCGCCACGACGCGCAGGTCGCGACCGGCGCGCCCCCCCGAGGGCACCCCCTCGATCCCCGAACTCGCCCGCTTCGCCAGGACCGAACTCGCCGCCGCCGTACGCCTCGCACGCTGGGCCGGCACCGGCCCCGGCACCGCGGGACCGACCGGGATACTGCCGGACGCCACCGTGCGCGAGGCCGCCGCGGTCCTCGGCCTGACGCCCGGCCAGATCCGTGCCGCCTGGGACCGGGCCCGGCTCTCCGGCCTGATCGAACTGCACCGCGGCGCCGCCCGTCCCGGCTGGCGGCTGCGGGCCTGGGACACCGACGACACCGCGGTCCTGCGCGGCTGGGTCGCGCTGTTCGACGCGTGGTCGCTCGCCCACCCGTTCCTCCCGCCGCCCGACACGGAGGCGGGCGGCGGGGCGGGGTCGAACGGCACGGAAGGCACCGGCGGCACGGCCGGCACCGGCACCGGTGGCGGCTCGCTCGGCGCCGACCCCGCGCTGGTCGCCGAAGTCATCGAGGCCGCACCCCAGTTGCTCTCCTTCCTGCACCTGTCGCAGGGCCCGGTGCCGCTCGACACCCTGCTGGACCTGCTGCGGCAGCGCGTCGCCGAACTGCGCACCGAGCGGCACGAACCGCCCGCCGCGGGCGACCCGCTGCCCGCACTGCTGGAGTGGGTGCTGGACGCCGCCACCGACGTGGGGGCGCTGCGCCCGCGCGACCCGAAGCGCCCCGACGAGGCGGCGCTGACCCCGCTCGGCAGCTGGGCGGTGTGGGTCAAGCTGGAGCAGATCTGCGTGGCCGCCCAGGGCCCGGCCGGGAACATGGAGCAGTCCGCCGACACGATGCTGCGCGCCTGCGCCCGGCTCTCCCCGGGGCCGGCCCGCACCGAGTACCGCGCCTGGCTGGCCGCCCGCCCGGTCGCGCCGGCCGTCGCCGAACTGCTGGAGACCGCCCGCGGCGAGGACGCGCTGCTGCGCGGGCTGGCCTTCGAGGCGCTGCGGGTGGTCGGCGACCCGGCCGAGGCGGCGGTGCGCGCGGTCGTCAACGAGCCGACGCTGCGCCCCTACGCGGTGCTGTGGCTCGCGGAGTTGGACGGCGGCGACCCGGACACCGCGACCGCGCTGCTGACCCGCGAGGAGGCCACCTGGCTGTGGGTGGACACCGCGGCCGCGGTCGCCGACCACGGCGACGACCACCTGCTCGTCAGCCATCTGGAGACGGCCGTACAGGGCTCGGTGCCCGGGCTGCTCCAGGAGGTCCGGCTGGCCGGCCACCCGCGCACCGTGCAGGTCCTGGTCGCGCTCGCCGCCGCGCACCCCGACCCCGCACTCGCCAAGGCGGTGCGCAAGGCCGCGTTCCAGGTGCACACCGGGGAGTCGTGAGGGGAACAGGCGTCAGGGCGAGGGGAGTTCGGGGGCGTAGGTGCCGAAGCACCACAGGTTCCCCTCCGCGTCGCCGGCGATCAGCAGGGCGATGGCGCCCTTCGCGTCCTGGTACCGCAGGGCGGGGTACACGCTGAGCCGGTCCGCCATGAGGGGTCTCCCTTCCTGACGCCGGCCAGTGCCGCGCACTGGCACACGTTCGATCACGGGCGATGTGCGAGGTGGCCGCGCGGGAGCGGCGCGGCGGGCGCGGAGCCGGGAAAAGCGGTTGCGGAGCACCCGTAGAATGGACCCATGGCAGTTCTGCTCCTCGATTAGCCGCGTCGACCAGCCGCGGCGTCGACCCATCGGTCCTGACCCATCGGTCCTGACCCATCCGTCCGGGCCCATCGGTTCCGACGCCCGCTCCGACCGCCGTCCGCGGGCCGGCTTCCGACGCCTTCGCGCCGCCGCGCCCCGGGTATCTCGTCCTCCGCTGCCGCCCCTCGCGGCGCCCATCGCTCTGGAGCTTTTCCACGTGATCACTGCCACCGGCATCGAGTTGCGCGCCGGCGCCCGCGTCCTCATCGAGTCCGCCTCCTTCCGCGTCGCCAAGGGCGACCGCATCGGCCTGGTCGGCCGGAACGGCGCGGGCAAGACCACCCTCACCAAGGTGCTGGCCGGCGAGGGCCAGCCCGCCGCCGGAAGCGTCACCAACTCCGGCGAGGTCGGCTACCTCCCGCAGGACCCGCGCAGCGGCGACCTCGACATCCTCGCCAGCGACCGGGTGCTGTCCGCCCGCGGCCTCGACGTCGTGCTGCGCAAAATGCGCGAGAACGAGGAGCGGATGGCCAGCGGGAAAGGCGCCACCCGCGAGAACGCGATGAAGAAATACGCGCGGCTGGAAACCGAATTCCTCACCAAGGGCGGATACGCCGCCGAGGCCGAGGCCGCCACCATCGCCGCCGCGCTGGGCTTGCCCGACCGGGTGCTCGGCCAGCCGCTGCGCACCCTGTCCGGCGGTCAGCGGCGCCGGGTGGAGCTGGCCCGCATCCTCTTCTCCGACGCGGACACGCTCCTGCTCGACGAGCCCACCAACCACCTCGACGCCGACTCCATCACCTGGCTACGGGACTACCTCAGGACCTACCGCGGCGGATTCATCGTCATCTCCCACGACGCGGACCTCATCGAGACCGTCGTCAACAAGGTCTTCTATCTCGACGCCAACCGCTCCCGTATCGACGTCTACAACATGGGCTGGAAGCTCTACCAGCAGCAGCGCGAAGCCGACGAGAAGCGCCGCCACCGCGAGCGCGCGAATGCCGAGAAGAAGGCGGCCGCGCTGAATTCACAGGCCGACAAGATGCGCGCCAAGGCCACCAAGACCGTCGCCGCGCAGAACATGGCGCGCCGCGCGGAGAAGCTGCTCTCCGGCCTGGAAGAGGTCCGGCAGGCCGACAAGGTCGCGAAACTGCGCTTCCCCGACCCCGCGCCGTGCGGCAAGACCCCGCTGATGGCCGCCGGGCTGTCCAAGTCCTACGGCTCGCTGGAGATCTTCACCGACGTCGACCTGGCCATCGACCGCGGATCGCGGGTGGTCATCCTCGGGCTGAACGGCGCCGGCAAGACCACCCTGCTGCGGCTGCTGGCCGGTGTGGAGAAACCCGACACCGGCGACGTCACCCCCGGCCACGGCCTCAAGCTCGGCTACTACGCCCAGGAGCACGAGACCCTCGACCCGGACCGCACCGTGCTGGAGAACATGCGGTCCTCGGCGCCCGACACCGACCTGGTCGAGATCCGCAAGATCCTCGGCTCCTTCCTCTTCTCCGGCGACGACGTGGACAAGCCCGCCCGGGTGCTGTCCGGCGGCGAGAAGACCCGGCTGGCGCTGGCCGCGCTCGTCGTCTCCAGCGCGAACGTCCTGCTGCTCGACGAGCCCACCAACAACCTCGACCCGGCCAGCCGCGAGGAGATCCTGGGCGCGCTGCACACCTTCTCCGGCGCGGTCGTGCTGGTCACCCACGACGAGGGCGCGGTCCACGCGCTCGAACCCGAGCGGATCATCATGCTGCCCGACGGGGTCGAGGACCTGTGGAGCCAGGAGTACGCCGACCTGGTCGCGCTGGCCTGAGCCGGCCGCGGGGCGACGCGGCCCCGTACTGCGCCGTTGGGCCGGATGATCATGCCGAATCGATCATTCGGCCCATCGTTGATCCTTCATCTGTATGAGTCGGTCTCGTACCGTCCCCTCGCCCCGGCCGACGGCCGGCCCGGCCCGGCGTTCAGTGCCGTGACGTCGGGAAACTCCTTACGGACCCGGCTGACCTGCCGGTATTCCCGAGGCTGTGATCTCGGTACGGAATTGGCGACCCGGAAATAGCGCGCGCACCGGGTTCTGCCGGGGCTATCAGGGCATTCAGACGCTGAATGTACGGGGATGGACCTTGTCGAATGGGTGGCCAGGAACGTGGTTAGGGGTGATCATGAGAGTCCATAGCGCACTTCCCTGGAGGAGGCACGGGTGGCCGAGACTCTGAAGAAGGGCAGCCGGGTGACCGGCGCCGCGCGCGAGAAGCTCGCGGCAGACCTGAAGAAGAAGTACGACTCCGGTGCGAGTATTCGAGCCCTGGCCGAGGAGACCGGCCGTTCCTACGGGTTCGTGCACCGGATGCTGAGCGAGTCGGGCGTGGCCCTGCGCGGTCGCGGCGGCGCCACGCGGGGCAAGAAGGCCACCGCGGCCTGATCCCCGCGGGGAATTCCCGCGGGCGGGGGCGGAGCGGACGCGAGCAGCGTCCCCCATCGCCCCGGGGCATGAACGGGCACCCGTCCGTCCGGCGAGCCGACCGAGTGGTTACCCTTCGGTAATCATGTCAGCGGTCCGCTCGGAGGTGCCCGATGCCCGATGCCCACGTCCTGCTCGAACGCGACGGAGTCCGGCTCACCCTGGACGGCGCCGTCGCACACATCACCCTCTGCAACCCGGCCAAGCGCAACGCCCAGACGCCCGCCCTCTGGCGGGCCCTGGCCGAGGCGGGCCGGCTGCTGCCGGGGAGCGTACGGGTCGCGGTACTGCGTGGCGAGGGCGTGTCCTTCTCCGCCGGACTCGACCGGCGCGCGTTCACCCTGGAGGGCTTCGACGGCGAGCCGTCCTTCCTCGACCTCGCGCGCGGCACCGAGCAGCAGCTCGACGAGGCCGTCGCGGGGTTCCAGGAGGCGTTCACCTGGTGGCGGCGCGCCGATCTCGTCACGGTCGCCGCTGTTCAGGGGCATGCGATCGGCGCCGGTTTCCAGCTCGCCCTCGCCTGCGACATGCGGGTCTGCGCGGATGACGTGCAGTTCGCCATGCGGGAGACCTCGCTCGGGCTGGTGCCCGACCTCACCGGCACGAAGCCGCTGGTCCAGCTGGTCGGGTACGGGCGGGCCATCGAGATCTGTCTGACCGGGCGGTTCGTGCGCGCCGAGGAGGCCGCGCGGTGTGGGCTCGCGAACGTGGCGGTGCCCGCGGCGGAGCTGGACGGGACGGTGGCGGATCTGGTCGCGGCGGTGTTGGCGGCGCCGCGGGACGCGGTGATCGAGACCAAGGCGTTGTTGCGTTCCGCGCTGAGCGAGCCGGAGGCCGCCCAGCGCGCGGCCGAGCGCGCGGCTCAAGGGCGCCGCCTCCGCGACCTCGCCGGGGCGGGTGACTGAACCCCCGGGTGCCCCGGTCCTGTCGGCTGAGCGACCACCTGCCGGTGAGGGGTCGCTCGCGCCGTTCCTCGCGCCCCTGGGTGGGTGCGTTCCGCGAAAGGAGCCGCACACCACCAGGGGCACCGTTTACGTGATGTCGGTGATGATGACGGCTGTGGAGACGGGGCCGGGGGCGCCCGGGGTGGTGGCGGTGGTGGCCGCGGTGGCGGCTTCGCGGGCGACGGCGAGCGGCCGGAAGGACCGCGCCGTGGCGATCTGGAGCTGAACGTGCCGGGCCGGCCCGGCCGGCGCCTCGGTGTCGCGGACACGCACCCCGCCCCGCCCGGTCAGCCGCCGCGTCAGGCGGGCAACCCCCGGCACCGCCCGCACCGCGGCCTCCGCGGCCCGCGCCGCTTCCGCGGTGCCCTGGACGCCGCTCTGCCCGCTCTCCTCGTCGTCCGCGCTGTCACCCTCCAACTCCGTCCGGCCGCGGCCGGACCCGACCGCGGCGGACGGCGCCTCGGGATCGTCGATCAGCCCGGTGACGGCGAGGTCCACGACCCGCACCGGCAACCCCAACCCGTCCTCGCCCGCGGCGGCGAACAGCGCGGTCCGCAGCCGCTCGGCCATGACCGGCAGCGGCTCGCCCACCACGGCCTCGAACCCGGCCTTGATCCGCAGCGGTCGGTGCGGCAGCGCGCCGAGCGGGGCGGCCGCGGGCAGGTCCGGCTGGTCGGGGCCGCCGTCGCCGTCCGCGGCCGGCAGGACGTCCACCCGGCCGAGCCGTACTCCCGGCAGCGCCGCGCAGACCGTCCGCAGAGCCGCCACGGCCGTCCGCTCGGTGATCCACGCCGCGTCCTCGGGCCCGCCGAGCGGCAGCAGCCGACCCAGCGCGACCTGCTCCCGTACCGTTCGAGCCAGCCGGTCCATGGACACCACGCCTCGCCTCCCGCGGGCCGACCACTCGGATGGGGGGTCGGCGACAACCCACTCGCCGCATCCCCCACGCGTAAGGGGGCATGCGCACATAGTGTGGAGCACGGAGCAGCCCAGACGGAGGGACGACTCGCGATGACCGACACCGCACAGCAAGGCACCCCGGAGCCGAACGGCTCCTCGCTGTCCGAGGGCAGGACACTGGACAAGGGAAGTTCGGGCGGCCGCAAGGCGCTTGGAGACCCCGCCACCCGAGGGCGTACCACGATCGCCGACGGCGTGGTCGAGAAGATCGCCGGCCTCGCCGCTCGCGACGTCCTGGGCGTGCACGCGATGGGCACCGGCCTGTCCCGCACGTTCGGCGCGGTACGCGACCGGGTGCCCGGCGGCGGCCGTTCGGTGTCGCGCGGGGTCAAGGCCGAGGTCGGCGAGGTGCAGACCGCGCTCGACCTCGACATCGTGGTCGAATACGGCGTGTCGATCGTCGAAGTCGCCCGCGCCGTACGGGAGAACGTGATCGCGGCGGTCGAGCGGATGACCGGCCTCGAGGTCGTCGAGGTCAATGTCGCCGTCGGCGACGTGAAGTTGCCCGACGAGGACGATGACGACGATCGCGAGCAGCGGGTCCAGTAGCGGGCCCGCAGGGACGGACCCGGTTCCAGCACAGGCGGAGGCGGTCATGGCTGAGGGGACGGAGAGCGCGGAATGAGTATGGCGGTGATCGGCCTGGCCGTGGGAATGGCGCTCGGATTCGCCGGATGGTTCGGCGGGTTCGGGGCATTCCTGCTGGTGGCGGCGCTCGGAGTGGTCGGATTCGTGGCGGGCAAGTTCCTGGACGGTGACATCGAACCGGGCGAGTTCTTCAGGACACGTGACCGCGACCGTGACCGGCGGCGCTGATGGCGGGAGCCGTACCCGCCCGGATGCCGGCCGCGGAGCGCGGCGCGCTGCGGATCGCGGACCGGGTGATCGCGAAGATCGCCGCGCAGGCGGCCGGTGAGGCGCTCGTCGGCGCACCCGGCGGCGACCTGGTGCCCGACATCGCGCGGCCGCACGCCACCGTGTCGGTGCGCAAGGAGACCGCCCGGCTGCGGCTGGCCCTCGAACTCGGCTATCCCACCGACATCGGCGCGGTCTGCGGCAACGTGCGGCGCCATGTGACCGGCAGGGTCGAGGAGCTGACCGGCATGGCGGTACCCGAGGTGGCGGTCGAGGTCGAACGCCTGCACTCGGCCGCCGGCCGCCGCAAGGACGAAGGGAGGGTGAGGTGAGCGACTACGGCTCCGGCCCCGACCGGCCCGCGGACCGGCACGGCGACGCCGACGGAGCGGACGGCGGTCGCGGCCCCGGCGGCGAGGGCGGCGGCCCGTCCTACGGCCCCGGCCCGGACAGCGGCTCCGGCCCGTCGTACCGTGGCGGCTCGGACGGCGGCTTCGGCCGGTCCGACGAACCCGAGCCGACCGTCAAGCTGCCCACCCTCGACACGCGCGAGCCCGAGCCGGACACCGGCGCGATCCAGTACGCCCCGGCGGCCGGTGAACCCGGCGCGGTGCGTGCCAAGCGCTTCTGGTCCGGCCGCCGTGTCCCCGCGGCCATCACCGCCGCCCTCTGCACCGCGCTGACCGGCCTGTTCCTCTACGACATCGCCGCGGTGCGCACCGACCGCAAGGCGATGGCCTGGCGCAAGACGCTGGCGCGCGAACTGGCCACCCGTCACCTGGACAACGTGTGGATCATCGTCGGCGCCGCGGTGGCCGCCGTGGTCGGCCTGTGGCTGCTGCTGCTCGCGGCCACCCCGGGCGAGCGCGGGGTGCTGCCGATGGCGCGCCGCGGCTCGCAGGGCGTGCGCGCGGGGCTCGACCGGCACGCGGCCGAACTGGTGCTGCGCGACCGGGCGATGGAGGTCGCCGGAGTGCGCTGGTCACGGGTGAAGGTGAGCCGCCGCAAGGTCAAGGCGCGCGCCACCTCGCACTTCCGCGAACTGGACGACGTACGGCGCGATCTGACCGCCGCTCTGGACACGGCGGCCGGGCAGCTCGGGCTCGCCAAGGCGCTCGGGATGCGCGTGCACGTCCAGCGGGCCGACAAGAAGGCGTGAGGAGAGGGCGCATGCGCACCACACTCAACCGGGTCATGCTCGGCCTGCTCGGTCTGCTGCTGCTGGTGGTCGGCCTGTCGGTCCTGGTCGGCGGCCTGAACCTGGAGAAGCACTGGAACTTCACGATGCCGCACTGGTGGCCGTGGAGCGGGCCGAAGGACGTGCTGCTCAGCACGCACGACCGGACCCGTTACCGGTCGGACGGCTGGTGGTGGCCGGTGGTGATCGCGGTGCTCGCGGTCCTGCTGCTGATCGGCCTGTGGTGGCTGTTCGCGCAGGCGCGCAGGCGGCGGGTGCGGCAGGTCCGGGTGGACAGCGGCGACGGCCAGGGCGCGCTGCTGCGCGGCCGGGCGGTGGAGGACGTGCTGCGCTCGGAGGCGGAGGCGTACGACGGGGTGGCGTGGTCCGGCGCCCGGCTGGTGGGCAAGCGCGGCAACCCCTCGGCGCGGCTGGTGCTCGGACTGGAGCCGCACGCCAACCCGAAGGAGGTCGTGGCGGGGCTGGACTCCTCGGTGCTGGAGCGGGCCCGCACCTCAGCCGGGCTGGAAGAGCTGCCCGCCGAAGCCCGGCTGCGCGCGGTGCGCCACCGGGCCCGCCGGGTGAGCTGACGCGCTCACAGCCGTCCGACGATCGCCATGTTGCCGATCGGCCCGACCAGCACCACCGCGGCCGTGAACGCCAGCGCCATCCAGAGCATGTAGCGGGAGGACTCGGGGCCGGCCCACGACTGCTCCTTGCGGTTCATGGCGGCGTACTTCTCCGGGTACTCGACCATGAACCTCCGCCGGGCCCGCTGCCCGCGGACGGCCCAGCGAACCATCAGCCACGTCATCACGCCCAGGTCGGCGGCCCACCACAGTCCCACCCACATCCCCGTCACGGCGGCCGAGCCTACCCCTGGGATGCCGCTCCGGCGCCCCTTCGGTCAGGCGGTGGTGTCCGCCCGGCGGCCGGTCAGCGCCAGCGCGCTGTTGACCAGGCCGATGTGGCTGAACGCCTGCGGGAAGTTGCCCAACTGCCGCCCCGCGACCGGGTCCCACTCCTCGGCGAGCAGCCCGACGTCGTTGCGCAGCGAGAGCAGCTTCTCGAACAGGTCCTTCGCCTCCTGCGGCCGCCCGGTGGTGTGCAGGGCGTCCACCATCCAGAACGAGCAGGCCAGGAAGGCGCCCTCGGTGCCGGGCAGGCCGTCCACCCCGGCGGCCTCCGGGCTGTAGCGGCGGACGAAGCCGCCGAGGTCCAGCTCGGCGCGGACCGCCTCCACCGTGCCGACCACCCGGGGGTCGTCCGGCGGCAGGAAGCCGACCTGCGGGATCAGCAGGGTGGCCGCGTCCAGTTCCCGCGAGCCGTAGGACTGGGTGAAGGTGTTGCGGTCGGCGTCGTAGCCCTTCGCGCATACCTCGGCGTGCACCTGGGCGCGCATGGCCCGCCAGCTGTCCACGTTGCCGCGCAGTTTGGGCTGGGCCTCCATGGTGCGCACCGCGCGGTCGGCGGCGACCCAGGCCATCACCTTGGAGTGCACGAAGTGCCGGCGCGGGCCGCGTACCTCCCACAGGCCCTCGTCGGGTTCGCGCCACTTGGACTCCAGGAAGTCCATCAGGGAGCGCTGGAGGTTCCAGGCGTGCGACTCGGCGGCCAGGCCGCGCTCGCCGGCGAGGAAGAGGGAGTCCATCACCTCGCCGTAGACGTCGAGTTGGAGCTGTCCGGCGGCGGCGTTGCCGATCCGGACCGGGGCCGAGCCCTGGTAGCCGGCCAGCCAGGGCACTTCGTACTCCGGCAGCCGGCGCTCGCCCGCGATGCCGTACATGATCTGGAGGTCGGCGGGGTCGCCGGCGACCGCGCGCAGCAGCCAGTCCCGCCAGGCGTGCGCCTCGTCCAGGTAGCCGCCGGCGATGAGCGCGTTGAGGGTCAGGGCCGCGTCGCGCAGCCAGCAGTAGCGGTAGTCCCAGTTGCGGACGCCGCCGATCTCCTCGGGCAGCGAGGTGGTCGCGGCGGCCGCTATGCCGCCGCTGGGGGCGTAGGTGAGCGCCTTGAGGGTGATCAGGGAGCGCAGGACGGCGTCGCGCCAGGGGCCTTCGTAGCGGCACTGCGAGGACCAGGACTCCCAGTCCTTGAGGCAGTTGTCGAGGGCCGCGAACGGGTCGACCTTGCGCAGGTGCCGGGCGTGCGAGGCGTTCCAGGTGAGCACGAAGCCGACCCGCTCGCCCGCGGAGACGGTGAAGTCGGCGTAGGTGCGCATGTCCTTGCCGTACATCGGCACGTTGGGAGTGCTGCGCAGCCATACGGAGTCGGGGCCGGCGGTGGCCACGCGGTGGCCGTCGATGCGGCGCATCCAGGGCACCACGTTGCCGTAGTCGAAGCGCAGCACCAGTTCGGCGTGCATGGCGACCTCGCCGGATATGCCCTCCACGACGCGGATCACGTCGGGCGCCTTGTCGCGCTGCGGCATGAAGTCGGTGACCTTCACGGTGCCGTTCGGGGTCTCCCACACCGTGTCGAGGACCAGGGTGTCGCCGCGGTAGGAACGGGTGGCGCAGTGCGAGGAGTTGACCGGGGCTATCCGCCAGCGGCCGTTGTCGCGGTCGCCGAGCAGCGCGGCGAAGCAGGCCGCCGAGTCGAAGCGGGGCAGGCACAGCCAGTCGATCGAGCCGTCCCGGCCGACGAGTGCGGCGGTCTGGAGGTCCCCGATGATCGCGTAGTCCTCGATGGGTGCTGCCACGTGTCCGCCTCGCCGCCTTCTTCTGGCCGTCGTCGGCCGTCACCTGGTGCAGTCGCCCCTTGACCGTACAACTCGGCGGCGGGGGGCCGGTGGCCGGGTGGGACGGCGGGCGGCGGCGACCCCGGCGCGGCCGGCGGCCGGCGGGACGCGGCTGGGCGACGGCGCGGGGGCGACCGCGCCGGCGCGCGCAGGGGCGAGGAGGGCGCCTCGGTGGGTGCGGGGCCTGGGCGGGTGCGGAGCCTAGGCGGGCGCCGCCGTTCCGACCCGGTCGACGATGCCGGCCGCGCCCTCCGCCTTGGCGCAGTGCGCGCAGCAGTAGAAGCGGCCGTCGACCGCCACCCCGTGGCCGACGATCTGCACGCGGCAGTGCTCGCAGATCGGCGCCATCCGGTGGATCGCGCACTCGAAGCTGTCGAAGACGTGCACCACCCCCTGGGCGTGCACCTCGAAGCTCAACTCGTAGTCGTTTCCGCAAACCTCGCAACGGGCCATGGAGCACAGGGTGCGGAACGGCCCGCCGGTGGGCAACACAGCTCGCGGCACGGCGGCGTGCCACGGTGCCGCTTTCACCCGTACGGCGGTGTACGGCACCCAGGTGTCAGCCGTGTACACCCTCGGCGGGCCTGACCGCCTTGAGCAGCTCGGCGAAGCGCTCCTCGTCGATGATCGGGGTGCCCACCTGCCGTGCCTTGATCGCCTTGGTGGTGGGGGAGTCGGGGTCGTTGGTGACCAGCAGGCTGGTGAGGCGGCTCACCGAGGAGGCGACGTGCAGGCCGGCGTCGGTGGCCCGGTCCTCCAGCAGTTCGCGGTCGATGCCGGTGTCGCCGGAGAACGCCACCCGCATGCCCTGCACCAGCGGCCCGTCCGGCGCCAGCCGCCCGGGGTTCGGATACGGGCAGGCCGGCCGCTTGCGGGCCGGGCGCCAGCCGGAGTTGCCGTAACCGGAGCCGTGGATGCGGCCGTAGCGCGGGGCCGGCACCGGTCCGTCCTGGCCGGGGTGGGCGGCGGCGGCCGCGGTGTCCTTCCACTCGGTCAGGGGGCGGCAGGCGTGCAGCGGAAGCGGCAACTCGGCGGCCGCCGCCAGGTGCAGGCTCGGCCGGAACGCCTCCGCGAGCACCCGGGCGTCGTCCAGCGCGTGGTGCGCCCGGCGCTGCTGCACGCCGTAGTGCGCGGCGAGCGTCTCCAGCTTGTGGTTGGCCAGCGGCAGTCGCAGCTCCTTGGCCAGCACGATCGTGCACAGCCGGTGCTCGACCGGGGCGGTGGCCTGCGCGCGGGCGAACTCCCTTGCCAGCATGGACCAGTCGAAGACCGCGTTGTGCGCGACGAGCACGCGTCCGGCCAGCCGTTCGGCGAGGTCGTCGGCGATCTCGGGGAAGAGCGGCGCCTTCGCGAGCATCGCGCCGGTGAGGCCGTGAATCCACACCGGGCCGGGGTCGCGCTGCGGGTTCACCGGCGAGTACCAGTGGTCCTGCACCTCGCCGTACGCGTCCAGCCGGTAGACGGCGGCGGACACTATCCGGTCGTCCCTGCTGAGTCCGGTGGTCTCCACGTCGACCACGGCGTATCCACCGGGATAACCGGAGGGCCACGGCGTCGGCGTCGGTGACGGGCTCGGCATCGGCATCTGCGTCGGCCCGCGGGGGGCAGGAGGCGGCTCGGTCCGGTTGTCCAGCATGGTCATTGAGGATAAGGGCCGTCGCCGACAGCGTTTCCCACCCGCCTCCGCGCAAGCCGGCTCTACCAGTGGGTAACAACGTCTGGCGTACCCCGGGTAACAGCACCTATGGTGCGTTCATGCCAGATCTGCCGAACGTCGTGCTGTGGTCGGTGCCGGCCTTCGTGCTGCTCACCGTCGTGGAGTTGGCGAGCTACCGGTTCCACCCCGACGAGGACGCCGCCGGGTACACCGGGAAGGACACCGTCACCAGCCTGTCCATGGGCGCGGGCAGCCTGTTCACCGACGCGATGTGGAAGATCCCGATCGTGGCGGTCTACTCCGCGCTCTACGCGCTGACCCCGCTGCGGGTGCCGCTGCACTGGTGGACCCTGCTCCTGGCGCTGCTGGCCCAGGACTTCTGCTACTACTGGTCGCACCGCGGGCACCACGTGATCCGCGTGCTGTGGGCCTGCCACGTCGTGCACCACTCCAGCCGGAACTTCAACCTCTCCACGGCGCTGCGCCAGCCCTGGACCAGCCTCACCTCCTGGCCGTTCTACCTGCCGATGGTCGCGCTCGGCGTGCACCCGGCGGTGCTCGCGTTCTGCACGTCGGTCAACCTCGTCTACCAGTTCTGGATTCACACCGAACGGGTCGACAAGCTGCCGCGCGCGGCCGAGTTCGTGCTCAACACCCCCTCGCACCACCGGGTGCACCACGCCTCGCAGGGCGGCTACCTCGACCGCAACTTCGGCGGCATCCTCATCGTCTGGGACCGCCTGTTCGGCTCCTTCACCGCGGAGACGGAGCGGCCGGTCTACGGGCTGACCAAGAACATCGCCACGTACAACCCGCTGCGGGTCGCCACGCACGAGTACGCGGCCATCGCCCGCGATCTCGCGGCGGCCCGGACCTGGCGCGACCGGCTGCGGCACCTGTGCCTCGGCCCGGGCTGGCAGCCGGCGGACGCGCAGGCGGGCGCCGGGTCAGGTGGGGGCATCGGAGGAGGCGGGGGCGTCGGGGGCGTCGGGGAAGGGGCGCCGAACCAGCTCATTCAACAAACTGTTGCAAAGGGCGTGGAGTCGCGTACGCTGCCGCGGTAACAGCTTCCACACCCGCGAGCCGCCGTATCGCCCCCGGCGCGATCTAGTGTGGGGGTGGGGAAACGGCAGCGGCGCCACGCGGGCGCCCCGGCGGGAGAGGAGGGGCCGTGCTCGTCGACACCTACGGTCGGGTGGCCACGGACCTCCGGGTCTCGCTCACCGACCGCTGCAACCTGCGCTGCACGTACTGCATGCCCGAGGAGGGCATGCAGTGGCTGGCCAAGCCCGACCTGCTCACCGATGACGAGATCGTCCGGCTGATCCGCGTCGCCGTCACCGAACTCGGCGTCACCGACGTGCGCTTCACCGGCGGCGAACCGCTGCTGCGCCCCGGCCTGGTCGGCATCGTGGAGCGCTGCGCCGCCCTGCGGCCACGCCCCCGGCTCTCGCTGACCACCAACGGGATCGGGCTCGGCCGTACCGCCGCCGCCCTGCGCGCCGCCGGCCTGGACCGGGTCAACGTGTCGCTCGACACCCTGCGCCCGGACGTCTTCCGCACCCTGACCCGCCGCGACCGGCACCACGACGTGCTCGCCGGCCTCGCCGCAGCCCGGGCCGCCGGGCTCACACCGGTCAAGGTCAACACCGTGCTGATGCGCGGGGTCAACGACGACGAGGCGCCCGACCTGCTGGGCTGGGCGCTCGCCGAGGGCTACGAACTGCGGTTCATCGAGCAGATGCCGCTCGACGCCCAGCACGGCTGGCAGCGCTCCGACATGGTCACCGCCGACGCGATCCTGGCCGCGCTCCGGACCCGCTTCGCGCTCACCGCCGAGGGCGAGTCGGTCCGCGGCCACGCGCCGGCCGAGCGCTGGCTGGTGGACGGCGGCCCGGCCCGGGTCGGGGTGATCGGCTCCGTCACCCGGCCGTTCTGCCGCGCCTGCGACCGGACCCGGCTGACCGCCGACGGTCAGGTGCGCAACTGCCTGTTCGCCCGCGAGGAGTCCGACCTGCGCGGCGCGCTGCGCTCGGGCGCGGCCGACGGTGAGGTCGCCGCGTTGTGGAAGGCGGCGATGTGGGGCAAGAAGGCGGGCTCGGGCCTGGACGATCCGGCCTTCCTCCAGCCGGACCGGCCGATGTCAGCCATCGGCGGCTGACCGGGCCTCCCACTGCGTCAGCGTCACCACGTCCTTCAGGAAGCCGCGCACCCCGAGGAACTGGGAGAGCTGCTCGCGGTGCTCCTCGCAGGCCAGCCAGGTCTTGCGCCGCTCCGGCGTGTGCAGCTTGGGGTTGTTCCAGGCCAGGACCCACACGGCGGCCGTCCGGCAGCCCTTCGCCGAGCAGGTCGGCCTCTCGTCGCTCATGGCACCCATGTAAACATGGCGACGCCGGGCAGCCACGGGGGGAGCCGCCCGGCGTCGGTCCATCGCTCCGACGGGGGATACGGAGCGCGTACCGCAGTATGTCACGCGGTCTGCCGCGCGTGGAGGGGGAACCCGATGATTGATCTGAGCTTTTCTTGAGCTTCCCCGGCCGACCGTCATAGGTCTGGACCAGTCATGGACGCGGTGGCCGGGTCAGCCCGCTTCCGGGTGTTCGCCGACCGGCTCCTCCACCCGTTCCGGGACCCGCTCGGCGGCCGCCTCGACCCTCGACGGCTCCAGGGCCGGCCGGGCCAGCGGCGGGACATAGGAGGAGGTCGGCAGGTTCGGGGTGTTCTCCCGCCCGCCGTTGGCGAACACCACGGCCACGTACGGCAGCAGCACACCCACGATGAGCGTCGCCCAGGCGAGCGGTCGCTCGATGTTCCACAGCACCACCGTGAGGATCACCGAGACGGTGCGGATCGACATCGAGATGATGTACCGCCGCTGGCGCCCGCGTACGTCGTCGGTGAGCCCGGTCCGTGCACCGGTGATCTGGAAGATCTCCGACCCGCCCTGCTTCCCCATCCCGCTCCACCGCCTGCTCCATACACCGGGTTGTGCCGATCACGGGTCACGACACCTGCTGCCCGGTAGCTCCAAGGTACGCCGCCGGGCCGCCGCGCAGCAGGGCGGGGCGGGTGCGGGTGTGCGGTGCCGGGTCTGCGTCCCGGTCGGTAGGCGGCCGCCCGACATGCGGCGTAGACCACCCGGACGGACACTTGCGGAACGGCTGCCGGGCATTCGCCGTCCGGCCGGAGGAGGCGAGCGGCATGGGTTGGTTGTGGGCGATCATCGTCGGCCTGGTGCTCGGTCTGATCGCGAAAGCGATCATCCCGGGCAAGCAGAGCCTGCCCCTGTGGCTCACCGTGATCTGCGGTATGGGCGGCAGCGCGCTCGGCAACGGCGTGTCCCGGTGGCTCGGCGTCCGCGACACCAAGGGCATCGACTGGACCCGGCACGTCCTCCAACTGATCGGCGCGATCGTGCTGGTGGCGCTCGGCGACGCGCTGTGGGCCGCGCACAGGCGGCGCAAGCGCACCACGTCGGTGTGACGCGGGGCGGCCCGGACGGCGGCGCTTTACGGCAACTGCCGTAGCCACGGCGGTGAACGGCGGCGCCTTACGGCAACTGCCGCAGCCACCGCGGTGGTACCCGGTCGGTGAGCCACACTCCGTTCGCGCTGAGCCGGAACTCGCCGCCCTCCGCGGCCAGTCCCGCCGCGTCCACCGCCAGCACCACCGGACGGCCGTGCCGCGAACCCACCCGCGCGGCCGTCTCGGTGTCCGCCGACAGGTGCACGTCCTGCCGGGACATCGGCCGCAGCCCGTCCCGCCAGATGAGCGGCAGCGTGGCCGCCGCGGTGCCGTGGTAGAGCACCGCCGGGGGAT
The DNA here is from genome assembly GCF_040702025.1 of Streptomyces sp. NPDC088194. NCBI lineage: Bacteria > Bacillati > Actinomycetota > Actinomycetes > Kitasatosporales > Streptomycetaceae > Streptomyces > Streptomyces sp. NPDC088194. The sequence continues at coordinate 48,486 of NZ_JBFBIV010000038.1, forward strand.
CGGCGGCGGCCAGGCCCAGCTCCACCGGCACCGAGTGGCCCTGGCTGGCCCGTATCCGGCGGCCGTCCGCGGAGTAGGCGAACCTGCGCTTGTTGTTCGTCGCGACCACGTGGTCCAGGTCGGCGCGCGAGATCCGGCGGCCCCTGGCGGCGCACCCGGCGAGCAGCTCGTCGACTCCCACCCAGCCCGCCTCGTCGAGGGTGATGCCGGCGGCCTGCGGGTTGTGCCGCAGGACCAGCGACAGGAACTTCGAGACCTTGACCGCCTGCTTCTCGTCGAGCATGTGCCCCCCTCGGCCGGGGCCGGCCGGGTCCGCCCCGGCCGGCCCGTGCCGGTCAGACCCCTTGGCTGACCGAACTCATGTTGAAATCGGGAATCCGCAGCGCCGGGGTGGCGGCGCGGGTGAAGTAGTCGCCCCACTCGCGGGGCAGGGTGCGCTCGGTGCGGCCCGCCTCCGTGGCCCGGCCCATCAGGTCGACCGGCGACTCGTTGAACCGGAAGTTGTTCACCGCTCCGGTCACCTCGCCGCCCTCCACCAGGTACACGCCGTCGCGGGTCAGGCCGGTCAGCAGCAGCGTCGCCGGGTCCACCTCGCGGATGTACCACAGGCAGGTCAGCAGCAGGCCGCGCTCGGTGTCGGCGACCATCTCCGCCAGCGACCGGGTGCCGCCGCCGTCCAGCACCATGTTGTCCACCGCGGGTGCGAGCGGCACCCCGGTCAGCTCGGCGCTGTGCCGGGTGGTGACCAGCTGGTTGAGGGTGCCCTCGCGCACCCAGTCCACCGGGCCGAGCGGCAGTCCGTTGTCGAAGACCGACGAGTCGTCGTCCGACGCGTGCGCGATGACGAACGGCGCTGCCTCCAGGCCGGGTTCGGCCGGGTCGCTGCGCAGCGTCAGCGGCAGCGCGGCGATCTTCTCGCCGATCCGGGTGCCGCCGCCGGTGCTGGAGAAGACCGTGCGGCCCTCGGCCGCGTCGCGGGCCCCGGACGACCACAGCTGGTAGATCAGCAGGTCCGCGACCGCGGTGGGCGGCAGCAGCGTCTCGTAGCGCCCGGCGGGCAGCTCCACCTTGCGCTCCGCCCAGACCAGCCGCTGCGCCAACTCGGTGTCCAGCGCCAGTGGATCGACGTCGGTGAAGTCGCGGGTGGAACGGCCCGCCCACGCGGAGCGGGTGCGGTCGGGCGACTTCGCGTTCACCTCAAGGGTGCCGGACGGCTGGTCGTGGCGAAGCCGCAGCCCGGTGGAGGTGCCCAGGTAGGTGGAGGTCACGTAGTGGTGCGCGAAGCCGTAGAGCTCCCGCCCGCCGGCCCGGGCGGTGCCGAACGCCTCGCCCAGCGCGGGCGCGAAGGCCGCGAACACGTCGGAGGAGGTCTCGGCGGGTGGCGCGGTGAAGTCGGCCGAAGGGGCGCGGCCGGCCACCAGCGGCTGGGCGTCCTCCGCGGGCCCGGCCTCCCTGGCCGCCGCCTCCGCGGCCCGCACCAGCGGCTCCAACTCGTCGGCGGTCACCGCGGACCGCGACACCATGCCGGAGGCGGTGCCCTGGGCGCCGTCGACGGTGGCGATCACGGTGAGGGTACGGCCGCGGGTCACGCCGTTCGTGGTCAGGGAGTTGGCCGCCCAGCGGAGATTGGCGCTGGACTCCTCCTCCGCGATCACCACGCAGCCGTCGGCCCGGGACAGCTCCAGGGCCCGCTCGACGATCTCGTGCGGCTTGGTCGCCGCGCTGCTGGCGCTGCTGGTCATCGGCCGGCCTCCTGCGTGGTGTTGAGAATGCTGACGTCCTGGAAGAGGGCCGACGGGCAGCCGTGGCTGACCGCCGCGACCTGGCCCGGCTGGGCCTTCCCGCAGTTGAACGCGCCGCCGAGCACGTAGGTCTGCGGGCCGCCGACCGCGGCCATGGAGCCCCAGAAGTCGGTGGTGGTGGCCTGGTAGGCGACGTCCTTGAGCTGGCCGGCGAGCTTGCCGTGCTCGATCCGGAAGAACCGCTGGCCGGTGAACTGGAAGTTGTAGCGCTGCATGTCGATGGACCAGGAGCGGTCGCCGACCACGTAGATCCCGTGGTCGACCGAGCCGATCAGCTCTTCGGTGGAGGGGCCGTTTGGCGCGGGTTGCAGCGACACGTTGGCCATGCGCTGCACCGGGACGTGGCCGGGGGAGTCGGCGTACGCGCAGCCGTTGGACCGCTCGAAGCCGGTGAGCTTCGCGATCCGCCGGTCGAGCTGGTAGCCGACCAGGACGCCGTCGCGCACCAGGTCCCAGGAGTGGGCGGCCACGCCTTCGTCGTCGAACCCGATGGTGGACAGGCCGTGTTCGGCGGTGCGGTCCCCGGTCACGTTCATGTGCGCGGAGCCGTACTTCAAGGTGCCGAGCTGGTCGAAGGTCGCGAACGAGGTGCCCGCGTACGCCGCTTCGTATCCCAGCGCGCGGTCCAGCTCGGTGGCGTGGCCGACCGACTCGTGGATGGTCAGCCAGAGGTTCGACGGGTCGACCACCAGGTCGTACCGGCCGGCCTCCACTGAGGGGGCGCGCATCTTCTCGGCGAGCAGGCCCGGGATCGCGGCCAGTTCGCCGTCCCAGTCCCAGGTGTCGCCGGTCAGGTACTCCCAGCCGCGGCCGACCGGCGGGGCGAGGGTGCGCATCGAGTCGAAGTCGCCGCTGTCCGGGTCGACCGACACGGCGGTCAGCGACGGGTGCAGCCGGACCCGCTGCTGGGTGGTGCTGGTGCCGGCGGTGTCGGCGTAGAACTTGTTCTCCTGCACGGTCAGCAGCGAGGCGTCCACATGGGAGACGCCCTCCGCGGCCAGCAGCCGCGAGCTCCACTCGGCGAGCAGGGCGGTCTTCTCCGCGTCGGGCACGTCGAACGGATTGACGTCGTAGGACGAGACCCAGGTGCGGTCCGGGTGCACCGGCTCGGCGGCCAGTTCCACCGGGTCCTGCGCGCCGGCGGCGGCGATCACCTTCGCCGACAGCTTCGCCATCGCGACGGCCTGCGAGGCGACCTTCGCCGCGCCGTCCATCGTCAGGTCCACGCCGGCGGCGAAGCCCCACGCCCCGCCGTGCACCACCCGCACCGCATACCCCAGATCCGTGGAGTCGGAGGCGCCGGCCAGGCGGGCGTCCCGCAACCGCCACGCCGCACTGCGCACCCGCTCCAACCGGAAGTCCGCGTGCTCGACTCCCAACGCCCGCGCCCTGGCCAGCGCGGCGTCGGCAAGCGCGCGCAACGGCAACGCCATGAACGACTCATCCACCTCATGCGGCACGACGATCTTCCCTTCCTTCGCGTCTTCGCAGTGAACCATGTCCGCGCCGTCCCGGGGCGGACGTTTTCGCCCGGCTGTGGATAACTCGCCGACCGGCCCTCCCGGCGGCCGGGACGCCGCGTTCGGACGGACCGCCGCGCCCGTGCCCGCGCCCTGCCTGCCGCCCGGCGGCTCGGCCGAATCCAGGGCGGTGTCCGCGATCGCGGTCCATCCGGTGAATTCCGACGGACCGCCGGATGTACACCGCCCGGGGATGCCGTCCGGAATGCGGAATTGCGGAGAGCGCCGTCCGGCCGCTTTCGCGGGTGAGCCGGGGCCGACCCGTCGGTTCGGCTTGCTCCTCGGGCCGGTTCCTCCGATGTGCCGACATGGCTGGTTTTCCCGTACGACGTGATTTCCGATCGGCCGGTGATGGTAATGCGGTGCCCGCTTCTTCTTCTCACCGGCACAACTTGTTCGATTCCCTTGCCTCTGGCTAGAGTCGGCCGCCATGACCGTAGACCCTTCGCTGATCCGTAGCAGTTTCAAGGTTGTCGAGCCGAACGGCTCGCAGGTGACTGCATATTTCTACGAGCACTTGTTCGCCAATCACCCCGAGGTGCGCCCGCTGTTCGCGCCGCACATCGACGAGCAGCGCGATCGCCTGTGGGCCGCCCTGGGCGCCCTGGTGGCGAACATCGAGAACCCCGAGACGCTGACCGGCATGCTGCAGAACCTGGGGCGGCGGCACGTGGGTTACGGCGCGCTGGCCGAGCACTACCCGGCCGTGGGCGCCAGCCTGATAGCCACCTTGCAGCACTACGCGGGCGACGCGTGGACGCCCGCCGTCGAGGAGTCCTGGACCGGGGTCTACGGCGTGATCAGCGACACCATGGTCGCGGCCGGCGATGCGGCCGCCCGCTGACCGAGCCGTCAGCGGCTCGCCGCGGCGAGCCGCCGAACGGCCCCCAACTGCACGGAGGTCACCCCTGATGTCGGATGCCGGTGGGTGGTCGTGAGCGATACCCAGGCGTTGCGGGACTCCTTCGCCCTGGTCGGCAAGTCCGGGGACGAGGTACCGCGGTACTTCTACTCCTACCTGTTCCTCATCGCGCCGCAGGTCCGGCCGATGTTCCCGGTGTCCATGGGCCAGCAGCGCGACCGGCTGGTCGCGGCCCTGGGCAGGATCGTCGCCGACGTGGACGACCCGGACCGCCTCGTCCCGTACCTACAGCAACTGGGCCGCGACCACCGCAAGTTCCAGGTGGTGGCGGAGCACTACGACGCGGTGGGACAGGCGCTGCTGGCCACCCTCGGCTACTTCCTGGGCGAGGCGTGGACCCCGGAGCTGCGGCGCGGCTGGACCGACGCCTACGGGCTGGTGGCCCGCACCATGTTCCAGGCCGCCGATGCCGACAGCGCGGTGAACCCGCCGTGGTGGAACGCCGAGGTGGTGCGGCACGAGCAACGCGCCTTCGACATCGCGGTCGTCACCCTGCGGTTGGACCAGCCGATGGCGTACGCCGCCGGTCAGTCCGTGATGGTGGAGACCCCGATGCTGCCGAGCACCTGGCGGTCCTTCACCCCGGCCAACGCGGTGCGCGCCGACGGCAGCATCGAGTTGCACGTGCGCTCCATCGACGGCGGACTGGTCAGTCCGGCCGTGGTCCACTCGCTGCGGCAGGGCGACGTGCTGCGCCTCGGGGCCCCGATCGGCGACCGGCTCGGGCTGCGGCGGTCGCAGGGCCGCGACCTGGTGCTGGTCGCCGGCGGTACCGGACTGGCCCCGATGCGCGCCCTGATCGAGGAGATCGCCTGGTACGGCCCGCCGCGCCGGGTGGACCTGTTCTTCGGGGCGCGCGACGCGAACGGCCTGTACGACATGCCCGCGCTGCGGCAACTGGCCGAAGCCCATCCGTGGTTGCGCGTCACCCCGCTGGTCGGCGCGGACTTCGGCAGCTTCGAGAACCGCAGCCTGGCCGGTCCCGTCCTGCGCTCGGGGGCCTGCCGCGGACGCTCGGTGTACGTCTGCGGCTCGCCGGCGATGGTCTCCGCGACGGTGCGCGATCTGGCGGCCGGCGGCATCCCCCACGACCTGCTGCACTACGAAGACGCTCGGTGATCGGAGACATGTGAACGAGACACGAGCACACCACCCGGAGGAGCGCCGGGTGACGCCCGAGACGCTGCGCTCGATGACGTTCCCCCGCGCCCCCCTGACCCGTCGCGGCTACCACGAGGAGGCGGTGCACGACGCGCTGCGCCGCTGCGCGGCGGAACTGACCGCGCTGGCGCAGGAGAACGACCGGCTGCGGACGGACATGCAGCGCCACCGGGACTGGATACGGGCGAACAACATCAGCGACGGCACCAACCTCACCGGTGTGCCGACCGTGGACGCGGTCCTGCAGCAGGCCCGCGCCCAGCAGTCGGCCGAGCAGACCGTCGTCGCGGCCCGCGATCAGGCGCGCACCATGGTGCGCGCCGCCCGGGTGCAGGCCGAGGCGATCCTGCAGCAGATCCGGGAGCAGGACGGCAAGTCGAGCGGCGCCGACCAGGAGGAGACCGAACGGCTCATCTCCTACCTGCGGCAGATCGCACAGTCGCTGACCGTCACCGTGGACCAGTACGCCACGAAGCACACGTCCACCGACCTGCCGGCCGGCACCGGCCCGCACGGCACCTGACCGCCTCCCGCGTCGATGGGACGTATCCGCAGGCCCCAGGCACGCCGGGCACTGTAGGAACCCCACAGGGACCTCGTGAGCAGCCTGTACGGGGCGATTCCCCGGAACGCGACCGGTACCGATAGTTTTCAGGCAGACAGCCACGACCCATCGACGCAGGAAAAGAGTGATCCGTTGAGCCGCTCGGTTCTCGTCACCGGAGGAAACCGGGGCATCGGCCTCGCCATCGCCCGGGTCTTCGTCGACGCGGGCGACAAGGTCGCCATCACGTACCGCTCGGGTGAACCGCCTGCGGAACTGGTCGAGTCGGGCGTGCTCGCGGTGCGCTGCGACATCACCGACAGTGAGCAGGTGGAGCAGGCGTACAAGGAGATCGAGGAGAAGCACGGCACCGTGGAGGTGCTGGTCGCCAACGCGGGCATCACCCGTGACCAGCTCCTGATGCGGATGTCCGAGGAGGACTTCACCACGGTCCTCGACACCAACCTCACCGGCACCTTCCGCGTGGTCAAGCGCGCCAACCGCGGCATGCTGCGGGCCAAGAAGGGCCGGGTCGTGCTGATCTCGTCCGTGGTGGGTCTGCTCGGCAGCGGTGGACAGGCCAACTACGCCGCGTCCAAGGCCGGCCTGGTGGGCTTCGCCCGCTCGCTCGCGCGTGAACTGGGCTCGCGCAACCTCACGTTCAACGTCGTCGCCCCCGGCTTCGTCGACACCGACATGACCCGGGCGCTCTCCGACGAGCAGCGGTCCGGGATCGTCGCCCAGGTGCCGCTCGGCCGGTACGGCCGGCCCGAGGAGATCGCCGCCACCGTGCGCTTCCTCGCCTCGGACGACGCCTCGTACATCACTGGAGCCGTCATCCCGGTTGACGGCGGATTGGGCATGGGTCACTGATCACCATGAGCGGAATCCTCGAAGGCAAGCGCATCCTGATCACCGGCGTGCTGATGGAGTCGTCCATCGCCTTCCACGCCGCCAAGCTGGCTCAGGAGCAGGGCGCCGAGATCATCCTCACCGCGTTCCCCCGGCCCACCCTGACCGCCCGGATCGCCAAGAAGCTGCCGAAGCCGACGAAGGTCATCGAGCTGGACGTGACCAACGCCGAGCACCTGGCGGGCCTGGAAGAGGTCGTGCGCAAGGAGCTGGGCGGGCTCGACGGGGTCGTGCACTCCATCGGCTTCGCCCCGCAGGACGCGCTCGGCGGCAACTTCCTCGACACGCCCTTCGAGTCGGTGTCCACCGCGATGCACGTCTCGGCGTTCTCCCTGAAGTCCCTCACCATGGCGCTGCTGCCGCTGATGACCGAGGCCGACGGCCCGGACGCGGTGAGCGGCGGCTCGGTGGTCGGGCTGACCTTCGACGCGCAGTTCGCCTGGGGCCAGTACGACTGGATGGGCCCGGCCAAGGCCGCGCTCGAGTCGACCTCCCGCTACCTCGCCCGCTACCTCGGCGAGCAGAACGTGCGCTGCAACCTGGTGTCGGCCGGCCCGCTCGCCTCCATGGCCGCCAAGTCGATCCCCGGCTTCGGCGACCTGGCCGCCACCTGGGACACGCGCTCCCCGCTGGCGTGGGACCTGACGGACCCGGAGCCGGCCGGCCGTGGCATCGTGGCGCTGCTGTCGGACTGGTTCCCCAAGACGACCGGCGAGATCATCCACGTGGACGGCGGTCTGCACGCGGTCGGTTGATCCGACCGGCCGGCGGCACGCCCCGCGCCCGGCCCCTCGCGTACCCAGCTGGTGCACCCGGCCTCCTTGCCCGCGCGGGCAAGGAGGCCGTGCTCATGACCGGTACGTGAGGAACCGGCAGGAGAACGCGTGGTCGCGGGCCTCGGCGGCGGCGGCGTCGGCGTCGCGCGCGCGGATGGCGGCCAGCAGCCGGGCGTGGTCGACGTGGTCCTCCGGGCGCAGCTCGGTGCCGACGTCGGCGCGCAGGAAGTCGCGCAGCACCTCGCCGAGGTCCGCGTACAGCGCGGTGATCACGTCGTTGTGCGAGGCGGCCGTCACCGCGAGGTGCCAGGTGGCGTCGGCCTGGACGAAGTCCTCGGTGCTGCCGGAGTCCCAGGCCCGCTCGCGCCGTTCCAGCAGCGTGTCGAGCTTGCGCAGGTCCTTGTCGTCACGGCGCTCGGCGGCCAGCCGGGCCGCGCTGGCCTCCAGGGAGCTGCGCAGCTCGGCGACGTGCAGCGGATCGGCGTCGGCGAAGCGGCGGTGCATCACCCCGGCGAGTTCGCTGGTCGCGACGACGTAGGTGCCCGAGCCCTGGCGGATGTCCAGCAGGCCGTTGTGCGCCAGGGCGCGGACCGCCTCGCGGACGGTGTTGCGGGCGACGCCGAGCAGCGCGACCAGCTCGGACTCGGTGGGGATGCGCGAGCCGACCGGCCAGCTCCCTGCGGCGATCTCCGCGCGCAGCCGCGCGATGACCTGGTCGGCGAGGGGCGCTGGACGAGACACGGGTCCGAGATTCATCCCATCATTCTATGATGGGCTCATGCACGATGACGAATCCCTGACCCTCGACCCCGCCGCGGCCGCACCGGAGCGCGCCGCGGGCCCGGCCGACGCCACCCGCGCACCCGCCCCCGTGGACCGTCCGACCCTGCCCGTCCCCTGGGTGCGCCGGCTCGTCGTCGTCGCCCTGATCCTCGCCGCGGTCAACCTGCGCCCCGCCGTCACCAGCCTCGGCCCCCTGCTCAAGGAGGTCCGCGACGACCTCGGCATGAGCGGCACCATGGCCGGGCTGCTCACCTCGGTGCCCGCCGCGTGCTTCGCGCTGTTCGGCTTCACCGCGCCCCGGCTGGCCCGCCGCTTCGGCCCCGGCGCGGTGGTCTGCGCCGGGATGGCCGCCATCGCCGGCGGCCTGCTGCTGCGCCCGCTGGCCGGCAACACCGCGGTCTTCCTGGTCACCAGCGCGCTCGCGCTGGCCGGGATCGCGGTCTCCAACGTGCTGATGCCGGTGATGGTCAAGCGCTACTTCCCCGACCGGGTCGGCACCGTCACCGGCGTCTACTCGATGGCCCTGTCGCTGGGCACCGCCGTGGCCGCGGCCGTCACCGTGCCGCTCACCGACGCGCTGGGCGGCAGCTGGCGGTGGGGCCTGGGCGTGTGGGCCGGGCTCGCCGCGGTGGCGGTCGTGCCGTGGCTGCTGCTGATACGGGACCGGTCGGGCCAGCGGCCGGCGACGCGGACCAGGACCGTACGGGACCGGGCCGCATCCCCGTCGGCATCCACAGCGACCGCCCCCGTACCCGCGCCCGCACACGGCGAGCACGGTCGGATCAGCCGCAGCCGTACCGCCCGGATGCTCGCCTGCTACTTCGGGCTCCAGAGCACCGCCGCCTACGTGACCATGGGCTGGATGCCGCAGGTCTTCCGGGACGCCGGGCTGTCCGCGGACAAGGCGGGCCTGCTGCTGGCCCTCACCATGGTGCTGGGGGTGCCGCTGTCGTTCGTGCTGCCCCCGCTCGCCGCCCGGATGGGGTCGCAGGGACCGATCGTCGTCACCCTCGCGGTGTTCCAGCTCGCCGGGTTCGCCGGGCTGTGGGCCGCGCCCGCCGCGGCACCCTGGTTGTGGGCGCTGCTGCTCGGCTTCGCCAACTGCGCCTTCCCGCTGGTGCTGACGATGATCGGGATGCGTGCGCGCAGCGGCGCCGGCGTCGTACGGCTGTCGGCGTTCGCGCAGAGCAGCGGCTATCTGATCTCCATCCCCGGACCGATCCTGGTCGGCACGCTCAACCAGGTCAGCGGCGGCTGGGGCCTGCCGATGGCGCTGATGATCGCACTGGTGGTGCCCCAGGCGCTGTGCGGCGTGCTGGCCGGCCGCAACCGCCATATCGAGGACGAACTGTGACCCCGGTGCGGACCCTCCAGGAAGCGGTGCCAGACTGAACGTCATGCCCGTACTCGAACCGAATCCCCCGCAGCCGCAGCGGCGGTTGCTCATCATCTTCGGCCTCATGATGGGCGTTCCCGCGATCGTCGCGGTCGTCGCCATCATCGCGGCCCGCATGGGTTAGACCGGCTCCGGCCCGGACCCCGACCGCGACCCTGAGGCGGAGGGTGGGGAGAACCCCACCTTCCCTAGGGGGCCAGGGTCAGGGTCAAGTGGGTGGACGACCGGATGGGCCGCCGCGCCCCGCCGCCGTAGCGTCGAACTGCACCTGGAAGAACAGCGATCCGGCAGTTCGACGGACCCAGCACGGAGGCGGTCACCGTGACCACGCAGTCCCCGCACCTGTACGAGCGGCAGCCCCGGTCCGCCGCCGCGCCCCGTGCCGACCGCGGCCCGGGAAAGGCGTCCACCGCGCAGACCAGGGTGCCGTGGTGGGCGGTGGCGCTGCCCGTGGTGGCGTTCGCCGTGCTGCTGGCGCTGCTCAGCGGCGGGACCGCGGACGCCTCGACGGCCGCCGCGCACGGCGACCTGTTCGGACGGCTCGCCGCGGTCTTCAGCGCGCTGGTGCACCGCCTGATCTGACCCGGGCCCGGGGGGGCTGGCGTGGATCGGGCCCGGACGCGGCCTGGATCGGTCCTGGACGCGGCGTGGACGCGGCCTGGAGCGGGCCCCGACCCGGCCCGATGCGCGTCCGGCCGGCCCCTGCCGTTATCGGCGGTCACCGGCCGTCACCGCCGGGGCGGGGCGTTTTCCCGGGGCGGCGGTGACGGCCGGTGACCTCGGGAGACCGGCCAGCCCGCGCCCGCCGGCCGGAATTCTGGAAAGCTGAAGGACATGACCGCCGATTCGACCCGCACCATCGTCCTGCTCAGGCACGCCAAGGCCGACTGGCCGTCCGTGCCGGACCACGAGCGCCCGCTGGCCGACCGCGGCCGGCTGGACGCGCCCGCGGCCGGCCGCCGCTTCACCGACGACGGCATCACCCCCGACCTCGCGCTGTGCTCCACCGCCACCCGCACCCGCGAGACGTGGAAACTCGTCGCGCACGAGATGACGCACCGCCCCAAGACCGTCTACGAGGAGCGGCTCTACGACGCGAGCCTCGGCGACCTGCTGGCCCTGATCGGGGAGACCCCCGACAGCGTCGGCTCGCTGCTGCTGGTCGGCCACAACCCGGGCATGCACGCCCTCGCCGAGGCGCTGGCCGGCTCGGCGGACAGCGACGCGCTGTCCCGGATGCACCGTGGCGGCTTCCCCACCGCGGCCTTCGCCGTCCTCACCTTCACCGGGCCGTGGAAGTCCGCCGAGCACGGCGTGGCCCGGCTCACCGGGTTCTGGGCGCCGCACGAGGGATAGCGCGGGCGGCAGCGCGAGGAGCCCGCGGGAGTGCGGGGGCGCGGGGGTGACGGCGAGCCCGCGGAACGGCGAGTCCGTGAGGAGCCCGCGGGAGCGCGGCGCGCGGCCGGATCGCGCGCCGGGCCGTCCCGGCCCATTCCGGCCCGTCCCGGCTCAGTCAGTGACCGTGCCGTCCAGCGCGTCGGCCGCCTCGATCTCCTCGCGGGTGATCCCCAGCAGGTACAGCACGGTGTCGAGGAAGGGGACGGTCACCGCGGCGTCGGCCGCCTCCCGCACCAGCGGTTTCGCGTTGAAGGCCACACCGAGGCCCGCGGTGTTGAGCATGTCCAGGTCGTTGGCGCCGTCGCCGACAGCCACCGTCTGGCTCAGCGGTACCCCCGCGAGCTGCGCGAAGGAGCGCAGCAGCCGTGCCTTCCCGGCGCGGTCCACGATCGGCCCGGTCACCTTGCCGGTCAGCCGCCCGTCGACGATCTCCAGGGTGTTGGCGGCCGCGAAGTCCAGCCCCAGCCGCTCCTTGAGGTCGTCGGTCACCTGGGTGAAGCCGCCCGAGACCACGCCGACCTGGTAGCCGAGCCGCTTGAGCGTACGCACCAGGGTGCGGGCGCCGGGGGTCAGCCGCACCTCGGCGCGCACCTTGTCCACCACGGACGCGTCGAGACCGGCCAGCAGCGCCACCCGCGCGTGCAGCGACTGCTCGAAGTCCAGCTCGCCGCGCATCGCCGCCGCCGTCACCTCGGCGACCTGCTCCTCGCACCCGGCGTGCGCGGCGAACAGCTCGATCACCTCGTCCTGGATGACGGTGGAGTCCACGTCCATGACCACCAGCCGCTGCGCCCGGCGCTGGAGCCCGGACGGCACCACGGCCACGTCCACCCCGCGCGCGGCGGACTCCAGCGCCAGCGCGGAGCGCAGCGCGGTGTGCTCGGCGCCGGACACCGCGAACTCCACCGCGGTCACCGGGTACTTCGCCAGCCGGAAGATACGGTCGATGTTGCCGCCGACCTCGGTGATCAGAGCCGCTATGGCCGCGATGGACTCCGGTACCAGCGGCCGGCCGAGCACCGTGACATGGGAACGGCCCGCGCCGCGGGGGCTGTTGTCGCCGATCCCGGAGATGATCTCGGCCTGCATCTTCATCGACTCGGCCCAGCCGTGCACGGTGACCCGCAGCTCGCTCTCCGCGCCACGGGCGGTGGGGGCGGTGACCAGCGCGCACAGCACGATCCGGCCACGGGTCACCACCTGCTCGATGTCCACCACGGCCACGTCGTAGCCGGCGAGCGTCTCGAAGAGCCCGGCGGTGAGCCCGGGCCGGTCCTTGCCGAAGATCTTGACCAGGAGGGTCGGCGCGTCGGCCGCGGGAAGCGTGGGGACGATCTCGTCCGCGGCGGCTGCCGGTGGGGTCTGCGGGGCGTCGTTCATGGTGCTCCCACCGTATCCGCCGTCCGCCGGCCGGGCACCAGCTGTCCCGGCTGGCGGACACCCGGGGCGCCGGGGGAGCGGGCGCCGTACGGCGGGACGCGGGGCGCGCGGCCGGACAGGGACCGTACGACCGGGCCGGGGGCGGGGCGGTACGGCGGGACGCGGGTCGTGCGGTCCGGCGCGGGGCGCCCTGCCGGGGTGGTACTACTTATCCGGCACTCGCCGAACCGGGTCGGACCGAAGGCGTCGCGGCGCGGAACCGGGGGTGCGCAGGGTGCGTCGTGGGGCGTGGAGGGTGGCAATCGGTGACCGATCCGAGCCTGAAACAGTTCCTCCCGATGTTCGCAATCCCTAGACTGCCCCTCCATGGGGGACTTCGGGGGACAACAAATGGGGCATGGGGTGCCTGAACTCGTACTCGAACTCAACGGACAGACCTGGCCGCTGGACCCATCCCGGTCCTACAGCCTCGGCCGCGACCCGCAAGGCGACCTCGTCCTCGACGATCCGAGGGTGTCCTGGCGGCACGCCACGATCCGCCGCGGTGAACGCGGCTGGCTGCTGGAGGACTTGGGCAGCACCAACGGCACTTTCGTGCAGGGCCGGCGGGTCCAGAACGCCGACGTCGGCCCCGGCGCCGCGGTCCACCTCGGCAACGCGACCGACGGGCCCCGGCTGGACTTCACCGGTCCCGCGGGTGCGAGCGCCGGAGCGGGTGTGGGCGCGGCGGCCGCGGGGGCCGCCTCGGCCCAGGCCGCGCCGCAGTCCGCACCTCAACAGGCCCCGCAGCAGGCGGCCGCCTACCAGCAGGCACCGCCCCAGGCGCGCCCGCAGCAACCGCCACAACCGCCGCAGCAGCCGCAACCGCAGTACCAACCCCCGCAGCAGCAGCCGCAGATGTACGCGGGACAGCCGCAGGGCGTCCCGCAGCAGGGGCAGCACGGGCAGCAGGGCGCGGGGGGTTGGGGTGCTCCGCCCGCGCAGGTCCCGCCGCAACAGCCGCCGCAGCAGGGCTGGGGCCGGCCGCCCCAGCAGCAACCGCAGCCGCCCGGCCCGCAGATGCAGCAAGCCCCGCAGCAACCACCGCAGCCGCAGCAGTCTCCGCCGCAGCAGCCGCAGGGCGGAGCGCCCGGCTACGGCGTGCGCAGCCCCACCACCTTCCACCAGCTCGCGCTGGGCCGGGTGATGAAGATCGGCCGTGCGCTGGAGAACGAGCTGGTCGTCTCCGACCTCCAGGTCTCCCGCTACCACGCGGAGTTCCGCGCGCACCCGGACGGCCGCTACGAGATCGCCGACCTGGGCAGCCACAACGGCACCTATGTCAACGGCCAGCCGGTGCAGCGCCATCTGCTGGGCCCCAACGACATCGTCGGCGTGGGCCACTCCACCTTCCGGCTGGTCGGCGACCGGCTGGAGGAGTTCGTCGACACCGGCGACGTGTCGTTCTCCGCGCGCCGCCTGTCGGTGACGGTGCCGCACGGCAAGACCACGAAGACGATCCTGCGGGACGTCTCCTTCGGGGTGCCGGAGAAGTCGCTGATCGGCGTGATCGGCCCGTCCGGCTCCGGCAAGTCGACCCTGCTGCGCGCGCTGACCGGCTACCGGCCGGCCGACCAGGGCGAGGTGCTGTACGACAACCGCAACCTGTACAAGCAGTTCGCGGAGCTGCGCCAGCGCATCGGCCTGGTCCCGCAGGACGACATCCTGCACAAGGAGCTCCAGGTCAGGACCGCGCTGCGGTACGCCGCCAAGCTCCGCTTCCCCGGCGACACCGCGACCGCGGAGCGCGAGGCGCGGATCGACGAGGTGCTGCGCGAGCTGAAGCTCGACATCCACGCCGACAAGAAGGTCACTTCGCTCTCCGGCGGCCAGCGCAAGCGCGTCTCGGTCGCCCTGGAGCTGCTGACCAAGCCGTCGCTGATCTTCCTGGACGAGCCGACCTCCGGCCTCGACCCGGGCATGGACCGCGACGTGATGAAGCTGCTGCGCGGCCTCGCCGACGACGGCCGGACCGTCCTGGTCGTCACCCACTCGGTGGCAGAACTGGCGCTGTGCGACAAGCTGCTGGTCATGGCGCCGGGCGGCGCGGTGGCGTACTTCGGCCCGCCGGACGAGGCGCTGACCTTCTTCGGCTACGACAACTGGGCCGACGTCTTCTCCGCGTTCGAGAACTACCGCGACTACGACTGGTCCGGCCGCTGGCGCGGTTCGCAGCACTACCAGACGTACGCCGCCGAGCTGGACCAGGCGGCCCCGCAGGCCGCGCACTACATCCCGTACCAGGCGGCGCGGCCGCCCAAGCCGCAGGGCTGGGGCTCGCAGCTGGTCACGCTGGTCCGGCGCTACCTGTCGGTGATCGTCTCCGACCGGGGCTTCATCGGGCTGATGGTGATCCTGCCCGCGGTGCTCGGCGTGGTCAGCATCCTGATCCCCGCCGACTACGGCCTCGGCCTCGGCAAGGCGCCGTACTTCCAGAACAAGGACGCGGGCACCATCCTGATGATCCTCGCGGTCGGCGCGTGCTTCGCGGGCGCGGCGAACTCGGTCCGCGAGCTGATCAAGGAGCGGGTGATCTACGAGCGGGAACGCGCGGTCGGGCTGTCCCGGTCGGCGTACCTGATGTCCAAGGTCATCGTGCTCGGCCTGATCACCGCGCTGCAGGGCGCGATCATCTGCGGCATCGGCTTCGCGCCGCGCAAGATGCCCACCCAGGGCGTCGTCCTGCACAGCCACCCGGGCGTGGAGATGACGCTGGTCATCATCGTGTTCGGCTTCACCTCGATGATGGTCGGCCTGATCATCTCGGCGCTGGTGAAGACGGCGGAGAAGACCATGCCGCTGCTGGTCATGTTCGCCATCGTGCAGATCGTCTTCACCGGGGTGCTCTTCCAGCTCTACGGCAAGCCCGGGGTGGAGCAGCTGTCCTGGCTGATGCCGGCCCGCTGGGCGGTGGCCGGGGCGGGTGCCACGGCGAGCCTCAACACGCTGCTGCCATGGGACCCGACCCGCAGGACGCATGACGCGCTGTGGCAGCACACCGCGGGCGCCTGGACGTTGGACGTCGTGGTGCTGCTGGCGATGTCCGTGCTGTGCGGCTTCGTCGTCGCCCGGCTGCTGCGCCGGCACGAGCCGGAGGTCATGCGGAAGTAGCCGGTCCGCGGCCCGGCCGCGGGCAGTTCAGGGCAGCGGAAAGGGCGGTGGGACGCATGTGTCCCACCGCCCTTTCGGGTTCCCGCATTCGGCGGATCGCTCGATCAGTACGCCGAGTTCACGTTGTCCATGCCGCCGTACACGTGGTACGCGTAGTTGCAGGCGGCGGCGATGTTCGCGACCGGGTTGTAGACGTTCCACGAGGTGCCGGAGACGTGGTACGCGTTGAACGTGGGGTCGATGGTCTGGAGCAGGCCCTTGGAGGGAATGCCCTTCGCGGCGTTCGAGTCCCACAGGTTGATCGCGTTCGGGTTGCCGGACGACTCCCGAATGATGTTGCGGTAAATGCCGTTGTACGTCGGGACCGGAATGTTGTGCGCGGCCAGGGTGGCCCGGGCCTCGCGAATCCAGCCGTCCAGGTTGTTCGGGTAGGTCACCGCGGCCGGCGCCGCGGTCGTGGCCTTCGCGACCGGAGCGGCCTTGGCGACCGGGGCGGCCTTCTTGGCCACCGGCGCGGTCTTCTTGATCACCGGCGCGGTCTTCTTGATCACGACGCGCTTGGTGGAGCGGTTGGCCGCTTCCTTGGCGCGCGCGGCGGCCTCGTCGGCCGCCTTCTTCTTCGCAGCAGCCGCGTCCGCGGCCTTCTTCTTCGCGACGGCGTCCGCAGCCGCCTTCTTCTTCGCCGCGGCGTCCGCGGCGGCCTTCTTCTGAGCAGTGGCCTGGTCGGACATGGCCTTCTGGGAGGCCATGCCGGACTCGGGGCTGATGCTCTTGACCTGGTCGCCGGTGGAGACGGAGAACCCAGTCGGGTCGCCTGCGGCGACAGCCGACCCACCAGCGGTCGCCTCGAGACCGGTGACTGTCAGGGCAACGGCCGCGGCGGCGGCGACACCGGCCACCGTGATCTTGTGCTTCCTGGACAGTCGGTCGATCTTCGGGATCGTGGGGAGCTGCATGCGGGATTACCTCTTCCGATTGGGACCCGAGAATTGTTAGAGGGTCGGAAATCGGGGGTCAATGAGCCCTGCTACGAGCCGAACTCGTAGATGCGGCTGGCGCCCGCGCCGGAGTTCCCGGGTTTTCTCCCGGAGTTTCGGGACCTGAATTCCACTAAGCTCCTTAGTATGTGACGCAGGTCCTATAGGTGAGGTCACAAGGGGGCACCCCCTGCGTCGCGGAAGGTGACGGAGGGGGTGCTTTATGTGACGCTTATTCGGGGGCCGAAAGCCCTTATGGCAGCAGCAGGTTGACGTCTCCGAACTCGTGCCAGAGATAACGGCCGCGCAACGCTTCCGCGTAGACGCGGGTGAGCAGCCCGTCGCCCGACAGGGCCCGCAGCATCAGCAGGTGGGACGCCTCCGGCTCGTGCAGCCCGGTCAGCAGGCCGTCCACCGCGCGCACCCCGCGCTCCGGGGTGATCACCAGCTCCGTCCAGCCGTGTGCCGCCCGCACCACCCCGCGCCCGTCGGCCGCCGACTCCAGCGCGCGCACGGCAGTGGTGCCGACCGCCACCACCCGCCCGCCGGCCGCCCGGGCCGCGTTCACCTGCCACGCGGTGCTCGCCGGCACGGTGTACGGCTCCGCGTACGGCGGCTCGTGCGCCTCGGCGGACGCCACCCCGGTGTGCAGCTCGATCGGTGCGATCTGCACTCCCCGGCTGACCAGCTCCGTGACCAGCGACGCGGTGAACGGCCGGGCCGCGCTCGGCATCTCCGCCGAGCCCCGCCCGTCGGCCGACGGCGTGCCGAAGACCGTCTGGTACGCCGACAGCGGCTGGTCGCGCGCGGTGTACGCGTAGCGGATCGGCCGCCCGTGGCGGCGCAGGTGCCGCACCACGTCCGGCACCCGTACCGACGCCACCCACAGCCGGTCGGTGGCCGGGTCCAGCGGGCGCTCCAGCACGAGCCGGCCGCCGCCGGCCAGCCGCACCTCGGTTCCGGCCGGTCCGCCGGGCCTGCGCACGGTCGAGCCGTGCCCGTCGGGGGAGCGCACCTCCACCACCCAGCGGCCGTCGTCCCGCCGGGTGGAGAAGTGCACCACCACGGGCGGGCCGGCCTTCGAGTCGGCCCGGGCGCGGTCGCTCCCGCCGGTGCCCGGGTCCGCCGCCCAGCCGTCCAGCGCCGCCGGCAGCGTCCTCGACGTGTTGACCACCAGGACGTCCCCGGCCCGCAGCAGCCCGGGCAGCTCGCGGAACCCGTGGTGGGTCACCTCGCCGCCGCTCCGCCGCCCGACCAGCAGCCGTACCGCGTCCCGGCGCGGCGCGGGCACCGCGGCCGACAGTTCCGGCGGCAGCCGGAGGTCCGCCAGGGCCCCGGTGTCCACCCGGGCCGCCTCGGCGTCGCAGGTCTCGCAGACCAGGGCCGGTGCCGCCGCGCTCATCGCGCCTCCTTCGGGCCGGCCAGTTCGGCGGCGACGTAGCGGCCGCTGCCGGCCGGGCCGTCGAGCAGCCGCAGCACCGCGGGCGCCACCTGCTCCGGCAGCAGCCGCTCCGCGAAGTCGGGGTCGTCCGGCACCGCCGCCGCGTACAGCTCGGTCCGCAGGTCGCCGGGGTCCACCCACCACACCCGGACCGCGGGTTCCTCCTCGGCGAGCACCGCCGACAGGTGGTCGAGCGCGGCCTTGCTCGCGCCGTACCCGCCCCACGTGGGATACGCCGCCACGGCCGCGTCCGAGCTGACGTTCAGCACCGCGCCGCCTGCCGCCCGCAGTCCCGGCAGCGCCGCCCTGACCAGGGCGAAGGGCGCCATGACGTTGGTCTCCAGCGCTTCGCGCAGCCCGTCCTCGGCCAGCTCGGCCAGTGGCACCAGCGGCTCCGCGCCCAGCGAGCTCGCGTTGTTGACCAGCAGGTCCGGACCCGCGCCGCCGCCCAGTTCCCGGGCCGCCGCGACCAGCTCGGCGCGGTGCTCCGGGCGCGTCACGTCACCGGCGACCGCCCGTACCCGGCCGCGCGCCGGCCGGTCCGGTGCTGTGCTTCCGCCCTGCGGACCCCGCGCACCTTTGTCCCCTATATAGGGGGCATTGTGAGATTCGCCCGATTTGAGGGTTGTTGGATCGTCGGTCCGGTCGCGCTCCAGGTCCCGTACCGACGCCCGCAGCCTGTCCGCGTCGCGGCCGTCCAGCACCAGGTCCCAGCCGCGTCCGGCCAGCTCCTCGGCCAGCGCCCGGCCCAACCCGCGCGACGCGCCCGTGATGATCGCCACCGGCATGGTGCCCGCCTTCCGCCACGGCCCGGCGCGGTCGCCGGACCCGATGCCCACACCGTAGGAACGCGACCGCGCCGCCCGCCTCGGGCGGCCGCCGCAACCGGCGCGGGCACTTGGCCCTAGTCCACAGGGACCAGGACAGTCCGTCCTGCGGCGCATACGGCCCGTCACCTGCGGCGGGTACCGTTGAGGGCATGTCCGAACGGGCGCCGCGAGGCGGCATCGAAGCGGTCAGCGCCGCGATCGTGGCGATGAACCGGCGGCTGGAGGTGCGCGAGGTCCTGCAGACCATCGTGGCCTCGGCCCGGGAACTGCTGGGCGCGCAGTACGCCGCGCTCGGCGTGCCCGACGACCAGGGCGGCTTCGCCCAGTTCGTGGTCGACGGGGTCAGCGACGAGGAGTGGAAGGCGATCGGCCCGCTGCCCCGGCAGCACGGCGTGCTCGCCGCGATGCTCCACGAGGCCACCCCGCAGCGGCTCACCGACGTACGCGACTTCGAGAGCTTCGCCGGCTGGCCGCGCGCCCACCCGGTGATGAAGGACTTCATCGGCATGCCGGTGGCCGACGGCGACGAGATCCTCGGCGCGATCTTCCTCGCGAACAAGAAGATCCCGGCCGAGCGAGCCGGCAACGCCGACAGTTCCGGCAACGCCGACGGCCCCGGCAGGGGTGCCGACTCCGATGCCGGCGCCGATGTCGGGACCGATGCCGGCGCGGGCTCCGCCCAGGACGCCGCGGACCGGGCCTGCCCGGCCGGTTTCACCCAGGACGACGAGGACCTGCTGCGCATCCTCGCCGACCACGCCGCCATCGCCCTCACCAACGCACGGCTGCACGAACGCAGCCGCGAGCTGACGCTGGCCGGCGAGCGCGCCCGGATCGCCCACGAACTGCACGACGCGGTCTCCCAGAAGCTCTTCTCGCTGCGGCTGACCGCCCAGGCGTCGGCCGCACTGGTCGACACCGACCCCGGCCGCGCCAAGGAGGAGATCCGGCAGGTCGCCATGCTCGCCGCCGAGGCCGCCGACGAGCTGCGGGCCGTCGTCGTGGAGTTGCGGCCGGCCGCGCTGGACGAGGACGGGCTCGTGGCCACCCTGCGCACCCAGGCCGACGTCCTGGACCGGGTGCACTCCGCCAGCGTGACCTTCCGCGCCTTCCGGACGCGCGCCTTGCCCGCGCCCCAGGAGGAGGCCCTGCTGCGGGTCGCCCAGGAGGCCACCCACAACGCGCTGCGGCACGCGGCCCCCCGCACGGTCGCCGTCACCCTCGAAGGACACGGCAGGGGCGCCCGGCTGCGCATCCGCGACGACGGCCGCGGCTTCGACCCCACCGCCGTCCGCCGGGCCGGCCGCCACCTCGGCCTGGTTTCCATGCGGGACCGCGCCGACGGCGTCGGCGGATCGCTGAGCGTGCAATCGGAGCCCGGCAAGGGCACCGTCATCGAGATGGAGGTGCCAGGTGGCTGACAAGGTGATCCGGGTGCTGCTCGTGGACGACCACCAGGTGGTCCGCCGCGGCCTGCGGACGTTCCTGGAGGTCCAGGGCGACATCGAGGTGGTCGGCGAGGCCGCCGACGGCGACGAGGGCGTGGCCCGCGCGCTGGAGCTGCGGCCCGACGTGATCCTGATGGACGTCAAGATGCCCGGCACCGACGGCATCGAGGCGCTGCGGCTGCTGCACGAGGCGGACAGCCCCGCCCGGGTCCTCATCGTGACCAGCTTCACCGAGAAGCGCACCGTGGTCCCCGCCCTGCGGGCCGGCGCCGCCGGTTACGTCTACAAGGACGTCGACCCGGTCGCGCTCGCCGACGCGATCCGCTCGGTGCACGCCGGGCACGTCCTGCTCCAGCCCGAGGTGGCCGGGGCGCTGCTCGCCCCGGACCAGCCCGCCCCGGGCAGCGGGCGCGGCAACGCGCTGACCGAACGCGAGCGCGAGGTCCTCGGTCTGATCGCCGACGGCCGCTCCAACCGGGAGATCGCGCGTGCGCTGGTGCTCTCCGAGAAGACCGTGAAGACCCACGTGTCGAACATCCTCATGAAGCTGGACCTCGCCGACCGCACCCAGGCGGCGCTGTGGGCGGTCCGCAACGGCGTCGGCGACTGACCGTAGGCATCCGGCCGTGGGCGACCGGTCGTGGACGTCCGGTCGTGGACGTCCGGTCGTGGACGTCCGGTCGTGGACGTCCGGCCGTGGGCGAAAGGTCGTAAGACGTCCGGTCGTGGGCGACCGGTCGTCGGCGACTGACCGCCGGCGACCGGCACGCGCCCGCCGGGGCACCTGGCGCGCGTGGCCCGTCGGCGCGCTCCCTCGGGCGCCGGCGCGCCACGCCCGCACACCCGCGCTTGGCGGAGTGAGATTCATACTGTCGGGTGTATGTCTCCCGGGGCGCGCATCCGATGCGGCGGCGATCCGTTCTGCATGGCGTGTCGCGGCGGCTGGCCGCGACGCGTCTCGCAAGGAGGAAGTTCGAAGTGAAGAACCTGAAGAAGGCCGCGACCATCACCCTCGTGGCGGGTGGCCTCATCGCCGCCGGCGCCGGTGCGGCCTCGGCCGACTCGGGCGCGCACGGTGCCGCCGTGAAGTCCCCGGGCGTGGCCTCCGGCAACCTCGTGCAGGTCCCGGTGCACGTCCCGGTCAACGTGGTCGGCAACACCGTCAACGTGATCGGCCTGCTCAACCCGGCCTTCGGCAACACCGGCGCCAACCTGTGACACCGGCCGCCGCCTGAACCTCGGGCGGCACCAACCCGCGCGGGCCCCGCGGCCGACGTCCCCGTACGTCGCCGCCGGGCCCGCACGGCTGTCGGGCCGGTACGGGTCGCGGCCCCGGTCGCGAACCCCGCGGCCGGCCCCCGACTACGGCCGGCGCCGCTCCGCCTCCTCCACGTACGCGTTGTACGCCGCCACCTGCGCGCGCCGCGCGGTCCGCTCCACCGGCCGCAGCAACTCCGCGCGGGCCGCGATCTGCGACGCGCTCACCGCGCCGCCGTGCCCGTCGGACGCTATCGACACCAGCGCCGCCACCCGCTGCGCCAGCTCCAACACCCGCACCGCGCGCGGCGGGTAGCCCGGCGCGAGCACCTCGCGGCCGCGCTCCGCCCGCGCCCGGTACGCCTCCAGCGCCGCCTGCGCGGCCGGACCCGCGCCGGCCACGTCGAGCTGCGCCAGCGCGTCGGTGGCGTCGCGCAGTGCCTCGGCCAGCTCCCGCTCCGCCTCGCCGAGCGAGGGCACGTCGGCCGGCGGGGAGTCGCGTACCGGCAGGCACTGCCACTCCACGTCCACGTGCAGGTCACCGGCCGGCCCGGCCTCGTAGACCTCCGGGACCAGGCCGAGCGAGACCGCGCCCACCGTCAGCACCGCCTCGCCGGCCGCCATCGCGCGGGCGTTGAACTCGGGCGGGCCGGACAGCCCCAGCGGGTGCCCCGCCACCGGCAGCGCGAGCCGCAGGCCGGTGACGCCCAGGGCGCGGAGTCTGCCCAGGCCCAGGGTGAGCCCGACCGGGGCCGGTTCGCCCGGCAGCCCGACGACGCGGTGCACCGCGTCGTCGGCCGAGATCCGCTGAGCAACGTCATCAGGGGCGGCAAGTCCGGCAAGCAGGGCATTTCCCCACGCCGCCAGCCGTCCTGAACGAGGTTCATCAAGCATGCCCCCAGCCTATGGACTGGACCGCTCGTGTGGTGGCGTAAGTTTTCCTCGGGGGTTGTTCCTTCCGGCCCGTGCCGATCCCGGCACACCGACATGCCGAGACTGCCGAGATGCAATGGGAGACAGCGCGCTCATGAGCGATGTACTGGAGCTGGTGGACGTATCCGTGGTCCGCGACGGACGCGCTCTGGTCGAAGGGGTCTCCTGGTCGGTCGCCGAGGGCGAGCGCTGGGTCATCCTCGGTCCCAACGGCGCCGGCAAGACCACCCTGCTGAACGTCGCCTCCAGCTACCTCTTCCCGAGCGCGGGCACCGTGCAGATCCTCGGCGAGAAGCTCGGCAGCGTCGACGTCTTCGAGCTGCGGCCGCGGATCGGCGTGGCCGGCGCCGCCATGGCGGAGAAGATGCCGCGCCGCCAGACCGTCCTGGAGACCGTGCTCACCGCCGCCTACGGCATGACCGCCACCTGGAACGAGGGGTACGAACAGGTCGACGAGGAGCGGGCCCGCGCCTTCCTCGACCGGCTCGGCATGACCGAGTTCCTCGACCGGAAGTTCGGCACCCTCTCCGAGGGCGAGCGCAAGCGGACCCTGATCGCCCGCGCGATGATGGTCGACCCCGAGCTGCTGCTGCTCGACGAGCCCGCGGCCGGACTCGACCTCGGCGGCCGCGAGGACCTGGTGCGGCGGCTCGGCCGGCTCGCCCGCGACCCGATCGCGCCCTCCATGATCATGGTGACCCACCACGTCGAGGAGATCGCCCCCGGCTTCACCCACGTGCTGATGATCCGCCAGGGCAAGGTGGTCGCCGCCGGCCCGCTGGAGACCGAGCTCAGCTCCCGCAACCTGTCGCACTGCTTCGGGCTCCCGCTCGTCGTCGAGCGTCGCGGCGACCGCTGGACCGCCGCGGGTCTGCCGCTGAAGTAGGAACCCGGCAGCAACCCCCGACGTAGGTGTCCGGCTTGCGCACTGCCGCAACTGGGCCGTGTACGCCTACGATTGGCGTCGTGGACGCATGGGTGTGGTGGTTGGTGGCCGCGGTGGGGCTGGGCATCCCGCTGGTGATCACGGCGATGCCCGAATTCGGCATGTTCGCGGTCGGAGCGGTCGGCGGAGCCGTCACCGCGGGAGCCGGCGGCGGCATCGTGGCCCAGGTCATCGTCTTCGTCGTGGTCTCCGTGGCGCTGCTCGTCTTCGTCCGGCCGATCGCCTACCGCAACCGCCAGCGTCCCGAGCAGCGCAGCGGCGTGGACGCGCTCAAGGGCAAGCGGGCCGTCGTGCTCGAACGCGTCGACGACGGGGCGGGCGGAAGGATCAAGCTCGCCGGGGAGATCTGGTCGGCCCGCGCCCTGGAACACGACCGCGTCTTCGACCCCGGCCAGCAGGTGGACGTCGTGGAGATCGACGGCGCGACCGCGGTCGTGATGTAGGCCCGTAGGACCCGCGGCGAACCCGCGGCACGGAAGTACCCGCAGCACCGAAGGACCGCAGCACCCGCAGCACCCGCAGTATCGAGGGACCGCAGCACCGCAGAGCTTGGACCGCAGAGCACCACCGCACAGCACCACCGCAGCAGTCAACGAGCCGCCGCAGACCGGGAATTCGCCGAACCCCGCACGCGGTACGCCTACTGTCTGCGACAATTGATCATGTCGTAGTACATGCTCCATCCGCACTCAACCGGCGCCGGAGTGACCATGCAGCCCATCATCATCGTCCTCATCATCCTGGTGGTGCTCGTCTTCATCGCGCTGATCAGGACGGTCCAGGTCATCCCCCAGGCCAGCGCCGCCATCGTCGAGCGCTTCGGCCGCTACACACGCACCCTCAGCGCCGGGCTGAACATCGTCGTCCCGTTCATCGACACCATCCGCAACCGCATCGACCTGCGCGAACAGGTCGTGCCGTTCCCGCCGCAACCGGTGATCACCCAGGACAACCTGGTGGTGAACATCGACACGGTCATCTACTACCAGGTCACCGACGCCCGGGCCGCCACCTACGAAGTCGCCAGCTACATCCAGGCGATCGAGCAGCTCACCGTCACCACGCTCCGCAACATCATCGGCGGCATGGACCTGGAGCGCACCCTCACCTCGCGCGAGGAGATCAACGCGGCGCTGCGCGGCGTCCTCGACGAGGCGACCGGCAAGTGGGGCATCCGCGTCAACCGCGTCGAGCTCAAGGCGATCGAACCGCCCACCTCCATCCAGGACTCGATGGAGAAGCAGATGCGCGCCGACCGTGACAAGCGCGCCGCGATCCTCACCGCCGAGGGCATCCGGCAGTCCCAGATCCTCACCGCGGAGGGCGAGAAGCAGTCCTCGATCCTGCGCGCCGAGGGTGACGCGAAGTCCGCCGCCCTGCGCGCCGAGGGTGAGGCGCAGGCGATCCGCACCGTCTTCGAGTCGATCCACGCCGGCGACCCGGACCAGAAGCTCCTCGCCTACCAGTACCTCCAGATGCTCCCGAAGATCGCCGAGGGCGACGCCAACAAGCTCTGGATCATCCCCAGCGAGCTCAACGACGCCCTCAAGGGCCTCGGCGGCATGGTCAACATCCCCGGCCTGAGCGGCAACGGAGGCAATGGGGGCAACGGAGGCAACGGCGGCGCCCCGGCCAACGGCACCGGCGCGAGCCCCGCCACCCGGCCCGCGGCCACGCCCGCGCCCCGCCGCGAAGCCCCGCCGTTCGACAAGGACTGACCCGGCGAGAAGCGCTGAGAAGCACCGGGGGCGCCGCCGGCCAGGACCGGGCGGCCCCTCGAAGCACGCGCACCGGTGTGGCATGATCGCTGCGCACCCCTCGACCGTCAACGGCGGGGAGGACGCGCACCGATCATGGAGGGCCGATGTCGCCAGCGGAAGCCGTCGCCGTGCTCGCCGCCGGAATCGGAGCCGGCACCATCAACACCATCGTCGGCTCGGGCACCCTGATCACGTTCCCCGTCCTGCTGGCCGTCGGCCTGCCACCCGTCACCGCGAACGTCTCCAACACCCTCGGCCTGGTGCCCGGTTCGGTGGCCGGCGCCATCGGCTACCGGCGCGAACTGGCCGGCCAGCGCGAGCGGCTGCTGCGGCTGGGCGGCTTCTGCCTGATCGGCGGCTCGGCCGGCGCCATCCTCCTGGTCAACCTGCCGTCCAAGGCGTTCCACGCGATCGTGCCCGTGCTCATCGCGCTCGCCCTGGTCCTGGTGGTCCTGCAACCGCGCCTGACCCGCGCCATCCAGGCGCGCCGGCAGCGCAGCGGGTCCGCCGCCCCCGTGAACGGCGGACCCTTCCTCCCGCTCGGCATCCTCCTCGCCAGCGTGTACGGCGGGTACTTCGGAGCCGCGCAGGGGGTCCTCTACCTGTCCCTGATGGGACTGCTCCTCGACGAGACGCTCCAGCGGATCAACGGCCTGAAGAACGTGCTCGCCGCGATGGTCAACGGCATCGCCGCGCTGTTCTTCATCGTCATCGCCCACATGGACTGGGTCGCGGTCGCCCTCGTCGCGGCCGGCGCCACCATCGGCGGGCTGATCGGCGCCCGGGTGGGGCGCCGCCTCCCGCCGATGGCACTGCGCGGCCTCATCGTCGTGGTCGGCGTCGCGGCGATCGTCCAACTCCTGCTGAAGTGAACGCCGGTGACCGGCTCAGGCCGGCACCGCCAGCCACTCCGGCAGGTCCGCACGATCCCGGACACCCAGCGCCAGCAGCAGCGCGTCGGCCGGAGTGGGCTCGAACGGCCGCACCAGCAGCCGCATCCCGGCCTGCTCCGGCGTACGGTCCGCCTTGCGCTGGTTGTCCTCACCGCACGCCGCCACCGTGTTCAGCCAGGTGTCGCCGCCACCGCGCGACTTCGGCTGCACGTGGTCCACGGTCGTGGCCCGCCGCCCGCAGTACGCGCAGCGGTGCCGGTCACGCACCAGCACCCCTCGCCGCGACCACGGCGCCCGTTGTCGAAACGGCACCCTGACGTACCGGCACAGCCTGATCACCTGCGGCATCGGCATCTCCACCCGCGCCGCACGGACCCGAAGACCGGGGTGGGCCTGCTCGACGACCGCCTTGTCCTGCATCACCAGCACGACCGCACGCCGCAGCGACACCGTCGACAGCGGCTCGAAACTCGCATTCAGCACCAGCGTCTCACGCATTTCCGCCCACCTCCCGGGGTCTTTCAGGTGGGACCACTGTGCCCGCGACGCCCGCGCCGGACAACGGAGTTTTCCGCCGGGGTACGTGCCTGCGCGGGTGCCGGGGACGCGCCTCAGGCCGCGTCGGCCGGCACCTCGTAGACGCCGATCAGCTGGGCCCGCGCCAGCGCGTGGAACCGGAGGTTGAAACCGACCACCGCGGGCGACGCGTCCGCGTCCGGCCCCAGCTTCTCCGCGTCCACCGCGTACACGGTGAACACATAGCGGTGCGGGCCGTCCCCGGGCGGCGGCGCGGCGCCACCGAAGTCCCGGGTGCCGTAGTCGTTGCGTACCTGTACCGCGCCCGCCGGCAGCCCGGCGAAGTCCCCGGACCCGGCGCCCGCGGGCAGCTCCGTCACCGACGCCGGGATGTCGAACACCGACCAGTGCCAGAACCCGCTGCCGGTCGGCGCGTCCGGGTCGTAGCAGGACACCGCGAAGCTCTTGGTCCCCGCCGGGAACCCCTCCCACCGCAGCTGCGGCGAGGTGTTCCCGCCCGCGAACACCTGGGCGTCCTTGAGCGCCCCACCCGGCGCCACATCGTCGCTGACCACCGTGAACGCCGGCACCGGCGGGTGGAAGTCATGGGGGAGCGGCCGTCGCGCTTGCTCGGTCACCTCGACACCTCCTGTGGGGAACGAAGCCCCTGTTGGGAACGAAGCCCCCGCCGGGACCGGGCCCCTGCCAGGAACCGGGCCCCGCCGGGAACGGAGCGAACTGGCTCCGAGCCTAGGGCCTGCCGAGTGGATCTCCACGGCGTCCGCGCCGCCCACCCGGTTCCGGCTCGTCCACTACGCTCCTGCCTCGTGACCACTCCACCGGACCGGACCCCGCTGAAGCGCTCGTTCTTCGACCGGCCGGTCCTGGAGATCGCCCCCGACCTGCTCGGCCGCACCCTCGTCCGCGCCACCGACGACGGCCCGATCGAGCTGCGGCTCACCGAGGTCGAGGCGTACGACGGCCCCAACGACCCCGGCTCCCACGCCTACCGCGGCCGCACCGACCGCAACGCCGTGATGTTCGGCCCGCCCGGCCACACCTACGTCTACTTCACCTACGGCATGTGGCACTGCCTGAACCTGGTCTGCGGCCTGGCGGGCACCGCCAGCGGGGTGCTGCTCAGAGCCGGCCGGATCACCGCGGGCGCCGACCTCGCCCGCCCCCGCCGCCCCACCTCCCGCAAGGACGCCGACCTCGCCCAGGGCCCGGCCCGGCTCGCCACCGCACTCGGCGTGGACCGCACGCTCAACGGCGCCGACGCCTGTTCCGCCGACGGCGGCCCGTTCCGCGTCCTCACCGGCACCCCGCCCGCCGCGGGGGCCATCCGCAGCGGCCCCCGTACCGGAGTCGGCGGCGACGGGGCGGCCCACCCCTGGCGCTACTGGATCGACGCCGACCCCACGGTCAGCCCCTACCGCCCGCACACGCCGCGCAAGCGCGGATAATCGACTCGCCGGAACCACGTACCCTCGGGCACGCTGGTACCAGGAATCCCGGCACCCGGGCGCAAGCCGCCCAGGCGCTCGGCGACCCGGGCGGCCAGGAACCGAACCGAGCAGGTCGCAGACCCGAGCAGATCCAAGGAGACATGGACACCGTGACGGACATCGTCGACGAGCTGCGGTGGCGGGGCGTACTCGCCCAGACCACCGACGAGGAAGCCCTGCGCAAGGCGCTCGCGAACGGTCCCCTCACCCTCTATTGCGGGTTCGACCCCACCGCGAAGAGCCTGCACGTCGGCCACCTCACCCAGATCCTGACGCTGCGCCGCTTCCAGCTCGCCGGCCACCGGCCGATCGCCCTGGTGGGCGGGGCCACCGGCCTGATCGGCGACCCGAAGCCCAGCGCCGAGCGGGTGCTCAACGACGTCGAGACCGTCCAGCAGTGGGTCAGCGCGCTGCGCGGGCAGCTCTCCGCGTTCCTCGACTTCGACACCCCCGGCTCGACCCAGGCCGTGATGGCCAACAACTACGAGTGGACCGAGGGCGTCTCCGCCCTCGCCCTGCTGCGCGACTACGGCAAGCACTTCAGCATCAACCAGATGCTCGCCCGTGAGACGGTCAAGACCCGCCTCGACGGCGAGGGCATGAGCTACACCGAGTTCAGCTACGTGATCCTCCAGTCGCTGGACTACCTGCAGCTGTACAAGGAGTACGGCTGCACGCTGCAGATCGGCGGCAGCGACCAGTGGGGCAACATCACCGCCGGGCTCGACCTGATCCGCCGAATCGAGGGCAACCAGCCGCACGGCCCCGCGCACGCCCTCACTCAGGTGCTGCTCACCAAGGCCGACGGCACCAAGTTCGGCAAGACGGAGGGCGGCGCCGTCTGGCTCGACCCCGAACTGACCACGCCCTACGCCTTCTACCAGTTCTGGCTGAACGCGGACGACCGTGACATCGCGCGCTACCTGCGCACCTTCAGCTTCCGCTCCCGCGAGGAGATCGAGGAGCTGGAGCAGGCGAGCGCCGAGCGGCCGCAGGCCCGGGCCGCACAGCGGGCGCTGGCCGAGGAGTTGACCACGCTGGTGCACGGCGCCGACCAGTGCGCGGCCGTGGTCGCCGCTTCCAAGGCGCTTTTCGGCCAGGGCGAGCTCGGTGACCTCGACGAGCGCACCCTCACGGCGGCGCTCAGCGAGCTGCCGCACGCCAAGGTCACCGAACTGGCCCCGATCGCTGACCTGTTGACCCTGGTCGAGCTGGCCCCGAGCAAGTCCGCGGCCCGCCGCACCATCAAGGAGGGCGGCGCCTACCTCAACAACGAGAAGGTGGCCGGCGAGGACGCCGTACCCGCCCAAAGCGACCTGATCCACGGGCGTTGGCTGGTGCTGCGCCGGGGCAAGCGCAACCTCGGAGCGGTCGAACTGGCCTGAGACGGCCGGAAATCCACGTTTGAGCGGCGACCGAACTTGACTCGGTCGCCGCTCGTGCGTAACGTAGTCCGAGTCGCTGAAACGGCGCGCCTGCTTCACACGAGGCTCCGCCGGCCGAGCGGCCACCCACTACTGACGATGCCCCGATCTTCGGGTTGTTTTTTGGTGCGCCAAAATCCAATTCGAAGAAGCCGATTAGGAATCGGCCCAGGAACGGAGTACAGTAGTAAACACGAAGGGAAAGCCCGGAGGGAAAACCGGAAACGGTGGACCGAAGGAAGCTTCCGTTCCTTGAGAACTCAACAGCGTGCCAAAAGTCAACGCCAGATATGTTGATACCCCGTTCCGGTCGTTTCGATCGGGATGAGGTTCCTTTGAAAAAGTCCTTCCTCGGTTGAGGGAGGCGACACAGCGAGGACGCTGTGCACTGCGGGGACTATTCCTCCTCGTGGTGCCGCTCTTTCGCGGGTGTGCTACCGGATTACCGGTGAACATTCACGGAGAGTTTGATCCTGGCTCAGGACGAACGCTGGCGGCGTGCTTAACACATGCAAGTCGAACGG
>NZ_JBFBIV010000039.1:0-76338 GCF_040702025.1 Streptomyces sp. NPDC088194
CACACACCCCCCTCACGCGTCACACGCTCTCGGGCGGGGGGCGCTCGACACCCCGCCCCCCCCCCCCCGCCGCGTCCATGCACCCCGGATCGCCGTACGGCGAGGCGGCCCGGCGTGCCGTGCTCAGGTCCTCACACGGTCAGGACGATCTTCCCGGTCGCGTGGCCCGTCTCGCTCTCCCGCTGCGCGTCGGCCGCCTCGGCGAGCGGATAGGCGCGATGCACGGCGAGGTGGAGCTTTCCGGCGGCGAGCAGGGCGAGCGCCTCCTCGAAGGCGGGCCGGCTGCGGTCGGATTCGCCGCCGCCGGAGAACGCGATCCCGGTCTCCTTCGCGGCCACGGCGTTGGCGACGGTGATGACGCGTTCGCTGCCGCCGGTCAGTTCGACGGAGTCCGCGAGCGCCTGCGGCTGACCGGAGAGGTCGAACGCGGCGTCGACCCCGTCGGGAGCGAGGGCCCGTACCCGCTCGACGAGACCGTCGCCGTAGCGGACCGGCACGGCGCCGAGCGCGCGCAGGCGCTCGTGGTTGGCGTCGCTCGCGGTGCCGATCACCTTCACGCCGCGCGCGACCGCGAACTGGACGGCGACGGTGCCGACCCCGCCGGCGGCGCCGTGCACGAGCAGCGTCTCACCGGGCCGCAGGGCGAGCGGCTCCAGCGCGCGGTAGGTGGTTTCGGTGGCGACCGGGAGCGCCGCGGCGGCGGCCCAGTCGAGGCTGTCCGGCTTCGGTGCCAGGCGGTCGGCGGGCGCGAGTGCCTGTTCGGCGTACGAACCGGTGACGGTCTGGCCGAAGACCTCGTCGCCGACGGCGAACCCGGTGACGCCGGGGCCGACCGCCTCGACCACACCGGACGCCTCGACGCCGGGCACGTGCGGGAAGGAGGTCGGGAAGACCTGCTGCATGGCGCCGGAACGGATCTTGCTGTCGACCGGGTTGACGCCCGCGGCGCGCACGGCGATCCGCACCTGCCCGGCGCCCGGCTCGGGCAGGTCGACGTCAAGGGTGTGCAGCACGTCAGGGGTGCCGAACTCGGTGAAGGCGATGGCCTTGGTCATGGCGTGTCCCGCTCCTGGGTGTCTCGATGGCTTGCGTGTTCAGCTGATCGGTCGGTGCACGGTGATCGGGGAACGGCGCCTGGTGCGCCGCCCGTTCACCGCCGTCCTCCAGCATCGCTCGCCACCGCGCCGATCCACCCGTCTCTTGGGAGGGTTCCGCCTGGCCGAAAGGCCAGTTCGCCCGGTCGGCCGAGGCCGTACCGTGGAATGCATGCAGACGCATGGTGGGAAACGTGTCCAGGACGCGCTGGCCCGGGCGCACTCGGTGATGTCGGCGCCGCTGCCCGACACCATGGACCGGATGTCGGAGGCGCTGGCGGACGTCGTCCCGCATGTGGCGCTGGCCCGGCTGACCAGCGTGTGCACGTTCACGCCGACGCAGTTCGCCGGGGACGCCGAGGTGGCCGGGCGGATCACGGCGGCCGAGTTGCAGCGGCTGGTGGAGCGGGTGACGGTCGGCACGCCGTGGCTGGGCGAGGCGGAACTGGCCGGCCAGGCGCGGCCGGTGCTCGCGGTGGCGACGGCGCCGCAGGGCGTCAGCGGCCCGTCGCTGCTGGCGGTGGCCCGCACCTCGGGCGAGCCGCTGGACGCGGACGCGGCGGGACTGGCGCAGGGGCTGTGGGACCTGGTGAGCACGCACACCGGGCGCCGTACCGGAGAGGCCGACCCCGCGCAGACGGCGAGTTCACGGGCCGCGGCCGGGGCGCGGGCGCGGGCCATCGCGGACTTGACGGACGCGCACTCCAGCGTGCTGTCGGCGATCCTCGGCACCCTGCGTACGCCCGCGCTCGACGACCGTACGGCCCGGCGGGCGGCGGTGGACCTGGCGGTGGCGGCGCTGGTGGAGGCCAGGGCCGGGCTGGAGCTGGACCGGGCGGTGAGCGAGGAGCCGGCGGACACGGCCTTCGGGCGGCTGACCGACGAGTTGCGGGCGCTGTTGCGCTACAGCCCGGTCACCTTGGACCTGCGGGCGCCCGGGTCGCGGCGGACGCTGCCGGCGGACGTGGCGCACACCGCGCGGGCCGCGGTGCGCGGCGCGGTGCTGGCGCTGCTGGAGCAGGGGGAGGAGCCGGGCCGGCTGCATGTGAGCTGGACGCTGGAGCAGGAGGCGCTGCGGGCGGTGGTGCGCGACGACGGCCCGGGGCGGCTGGAGTTGGCGGCGCTGGCG
Organism: Streptomyces sp. NPDC088194; assembly: GCF_040702025.1. Taxonomy (NCBI): domain Bacteria; kingdom Bacillati; phylum Actinomycetota; class Actinomycetes; order Kitasatosporales; family Streptomycetaceae; genus Streptomyces; species Streptomyces sp. NPDC088194. The sequence goes on from NZ_JBFBIV010000039.1 coordinate 2,224, forward strand.
GCGCACCGGGTGCCGGATCGGCTGGCCGCGCTGGACGGCGGGGTGGTGGTGGACGCGCTGCCGGGCTGGGGCAGCACCGTGACGGTGACGGTGCCGCTGGACCCGCCGGTCGTGCCCGCACCGGCGGGCGGGCTACCGGGGGCCGGGAACGCGCTGGAGTCCCTGCACCCGAGGGAGCGCGAGGTGCTGGCGCAGCTGGTGCTGGGCCGGCGCAACCGCGACATCGCGGCGGCGCTGCACATCAGCGAGTCGACGGTGAAGTTTCATGTCGCGAACATTTTCGGCAAGTTGGGCGCCGGTTCGCGCGGGGAGGCGGTGGCCATGGCCCACAGCGCGGGCGTGGCCCAGGGCGCCGTGGCGGCGATGGCCGCTGCCACGACGGGGGGCCGTGAGGCGGCCCGGCTCGACGGGATCACGGCGGCGACGAGGACGTCGGGCGCGGCCCGCCCGGGTACGGGGTCGGCGGGTGCGGTGCGCGGACCCGCCACCGCGGCCACCGCTCCCCCGCCCGGCGCGGCGACCGGCCCCCGCGCCCGCAGGGCCACGCGCACCGGAACCGGAACCGGCCGCGGCACCGACGGCGGCACGACGACCGGCGCGAACCGGAAGGCCCGTACGGCACGGGCGAGCGGCGCGGCACCCCAGGCGCCCCAGGCGCCCCAAGCGCTCCGGGCGGCCCGCACGACCGGACCCGCGACGCCGGCCGCCCGGCCCGCGACCCCGGCGATCCGCCCGCCGCGCGCGGTCGGCGACTGAGCGCGGCGGGTCCGCGCGAAGACGTACCGCAGCAGCAGGAAGCGGGCGATCCCGGCGGCCCCGGAGGCGGCGAGGTAGACGCCCTGCCGCACCAGGGCGCCGCCGCCGGTGTGGAAGGCGTCGTAGCCGAGCAGCGCGCCGGTGGTGAAGAGGTACGACAGCAGGACGGTGAGCCCGCTCGCGCAGTGGTCGCTCCAGCTCGCCCGGCCGCGCCGGAAGGTGAAGCGGGTGTGCAGTTCGGTGGCGAGCAGGGTGGTCACGACGGTGACGACGGCGTTGGCGGCGGCGACCGGCGCGCGGTCGCCGACCAGCAGCAGCGCGCCGCTGCCCAGCAGGGTGACGCCGCCGCCGAAGACCACGAACCGGACGAAGGCCGGTACGGCGCGTATCGCCGCCGGGGCGGTGCCCGCCCCCGTTGCTGCCATGGTGCCTGCCACAGGCTCTCCTCGTGTTGCCGACCGACCACCCGAGCCTCTCGCGGCGGCGCGGCCCAGCCCATCCGGCGAATCCCCCAACTCCTATGGGGGCTTACCCCACCATGGAGTCAGGGTGAACCCCCTACAGGGTCTCACCGGTCACATAAGCATTCTCTATATGAAAAGGTCATGAGAGAGTTTAACCATCATTTACAAGGTGGGTGGCACATGTCACCCTTTCATCCACAAGTAATATGCCCGGTTTGTGGCGAGAGACACGCTTCCCAAACTTGCTCTCGCACCCCGACCCGTGCGAGAGTCGAGTACAACGGCCGCCACGGACCCGAGCTCGGCCGTTCCCAGGGCGCCGCGGAACACCCCCCCTGCTTCGCGGCGATGTTGAAGAGGCCCCCCGCTGTCATCCCCCCCGACGCGCGGAGGGCCTCTTCCCGTTCCCGGCGGTTCCGACGAGTCTCCCGCATCGCTCCTGACGAGTGTGCCGCACCCCTCAGATCCGGTCCATGACCCGCAGCTCGAACCACGTGGTCTTGCCGCGCGGCTGGAGGTCGACCCCCCAGCGGTCGGAGAGCTTGTCGACCAGGAAGAGCCCGCGGCCGCTGGTGTCCATCTCGCGCACCGGCATCAGGCAGGGCAGCGCCCGCGACGGGTCGCGGACCTCCACCCGCACCCAGCCGCGCCGCCGTGGCATCCGCAGCCCGAACATCTGCGCACCGGTGTGCCGTACCGCGTTGCCGACCAGTTCCGAGACGAGCAGTTCCACGGTGTCGGCGAGGTGCGGCAGGCCCCACATCCGCACCACCGACAGCGACAGCCGGCGGGCGGTGGAGGCCGACTCGGGCCGCGAGGCGAGGTGCACCTCCTTGACCGAGGGGTCCCCGATCAGCTCCAGTGCCTTGGCCGCGGCGGCGGCTGCGTCGTCGGGGTCATCGGCCTCACCGGGGTCGTCCGCGGCCATGAGCGGTACCCCGTCAGCCACTTGTGCCGCCTGCCGCGGCTGCTCCGCACCACCCCGTACCGCCATGTCTTCATGATGGCCGTAACAGGACGGGTTCGCCCGGTAACCCCGCTAATTCATCTGAACCGGCGTCACCCACGTCACACGGCGCCGGCGCGCCCCCGGCCGGGCGGCCGCGAGCACTCGTGACCGCGCCCGCGACCGCCCGCGACCGCCCGCGAACCGAACCGCGCTCAGGCGAACTCCGCCTGGCCGGGGCCGTTCTCGACGAAGCTGCGCATCCCCGTCTCGCGGTCCTCGGTCGCGAACAGTCCGGCGAACAGGGTGCGTTCGAGGGTGAGCCCGCTGGCGAGGTCGGTGTCCAGGCCGCCGTCCACGGCCTCCTTCGCGGCCCGCAGCGCGTACGCCGGGCCGCGGGCCAACTGCCGCGCCCACGCCAGCGCCTGCGCGTACACCTGCTCGGCCGGGACCACCCGGTCGACCAGGCCGAGGGTCTGCGCCTCGGCCGCGCCGACGGTCCGGCCGGTGAAGATCAGGTCCTTGGCGCGGGACGGGCCGACCAGCCGGGCCAGCCGCTGGGTGCCGCCCGCGCCCGGGATCAGCCCGAGCAGGATCTCCGGCTGGCCCAGCTTGGCGTTCTCCGCGGCGATCCGGATGTCCGCGCACAGCGCCAGCTCGCAACCGCCGCCCAGCGCGTAGCCGTTGACCGCCGCCACCACCGGCTTCGGGATGCGGGCCACCGCGCTGAAGGCGTCCTGCAACCCGCGCGAGCGGTCCACCATGTCCTGGTAGGACATCGCCCGCATCTCCTTGATGTCCGCGCCCGCCGCGAACACCTTCGGGCCGCCCCACACCACCACCGCCCGTACGTCCGCCCGCGCGGCGGCCTGCTCGGCCAGCTCCTTGAGCAGGTCCTGCATCGCCGCGTCCAGCGCGTTCATCGGCGGCCGGTCCAGCCGGATGGTGCCGACGCCGTCCTCGACCTCAAGAGTCACCGGGGTTTCAGTCATGACCGGAGCGTACGACGACGGCCCGCCCCGGCGAAGGGCGGGCCGTACGGTCGATCTCCTCGGCCGGAGGCCGGATGCCTGATCGGGACGGTCGGATCGGGACGGTCGGATCAGGACGGTCGGGTCATGACGATCGGGTCAGGACGCCTGCGTCCACTCGCTCCACGGCATGTTCCAGCCGTTGAGGCCGTTGTACCACGGCACCGTCTTGTCGTGGGAGTTGGTCACCTGGACCACGTCCCCGATCAGCGAGTTGTTGTAGAACCAGGCGGCCGGTGTGCTCGCGTCGCCCGCGCCGCGCACGTCGTGCAGCCCGACGCAGCCGTGGCTGGTGTTGCTGTGGCCGAAGACGGAGGTCGCGGCCCAGTAGTTGCCGTGGATGAAGGTGCCGGAGTTGGTCAGCCGCATCGCGTGCGGCACGTCCGGGATGTCGTACTCCCCGCCGAAGCCGACCGTGTCACCGTTCATCCGGGTCTTGATGTACTTCTCCGAGATCACCATCTTGCCGTTGTACGTGGTGTGTGCCGGAGCGCCGGAGGAGATCGGGATGGTCCTGATCGCCTTGTTGTCGCGGTAGACGGTCATGGTGTGCTTCGCCGCGTCCACCACGCTGACCTGGCGGCGGGCCACCGTGAAGTGCACCGACTTGTTCTGCTTGCCGTACACCCCGGGGGCGCCCTCCACCCCGTCCAGGTTGAGCTTGAGGGTGACCTTGGTGCCGGCCGCCCAGTAGTCCTGCGGGCGGAAGAAGAGCTGGGTGTTGCCGTTCCAGTGGCCCGCGATCGGCACGGACGGCGACGCGGTGACGCTCAGCCCCTGCTCGACGGCCTTCTTGTTGGTGATCGGCCGGTTGAAGTTGAGGTACACCTCCATGCCGACACCCACGGTGGAGTTGTCCTCCGGGGTGAAGAACCCGACGAAGGTGTCCTTGGGCACCACCGTGGTGAAGGTCGCGTGCTTGTCGGACTCGCGGCCCGAGGAGTCCTTCGCGGACGCGTCCACCGTGTACTCGGTGGAGGTGTTGAGATGGCCGCTGGGCGCCCAGCCCAGCCCGTCGGACGTGATGCTGCCGTCCACCGGGTTGCCCTTGTCGTCCTTCACGGTCACCGTGGACAGCTTGCCGCCCGTCGCCGCCACCTTGAGCACACCGGTGGTCGCGACGTTGCTCGCGCCGTCCTTGGGCGTGATGTCGACGACCGCCTTCGAGACGGTCGTGTCCGGGGCGCTGGTCTTGGCGCCACCGCCCTTGCCGTCGTCGCTGCCCGAGCTCGCCTTGCTGCCGCTGCCGTCGGGACCGCAAGCGGTCACCACCAGCATCAGCGCTCCGAGCACCAGAGCCGCAGCCGCGTGCCTTCTGGCACCACGGGCCCCACCTATCGGCTTCAAAGTCCTGACTCCCCTACCGCGCGACACACCCGAACTCCCCCTGCCAGCGCAAGAAAACCATATGAACCGCGTACCCGTGCCACGGGAATGTCACTGTTCCGTCCCAACTGCCATCCGGGTGTCTACCCGAAGACGCGGCCGGTCAACGCCCGATTCACCTCGGGAGTACCGGGTGCGCACGTGTACGGATACCCGCCGCGGCTCAGAGCGCGGACCCGGCGGTCCACTCCGGCCAGCTCAGGTTCCACCCGCTCATCCCGTTGTCCGGGGCGACCGTGGCGTCCGGGGAGTTCACCACCTCCACAGTGTCGCCCACGATGGACTGCCCGTAGAACCACCCGGCCGGCGTGTCCGCGCCGCCGCCCTTGCGGTCCCGCAGGCCGACGCAGCCGTGGCTGACGTTCCGCGTGCCGAAGACGTACGGCGGCGACCAGTAGTTGCCGTGCACGAAGGTGCCCGATCTGGTCAGCCGCATCGCGTGCGGCACGTCCGGGATGTCGTACTCCCCGCCGAAGCCCACGGTGCTGCCGTTCATCCGCGTCACCTTGTACTTCTCGGAGATCATCATGATGCCGTTGTACGTGGTGTGCTGGTCGCTGCCCGCGGAGATCGGCAGCACGCGCAGCAGGTGGCCGTCGCGGACCACGGTCATGGTGTGGGTGAGCACGTCCACGGTGCTGTGCTGGTCACGGCCGACGGAGAAGGCCACGTCCTTGGACTGGACCCCGCGCACGCCCGGGGTGCCCATCACCCCGCGCAGCCGCAGATGGAGGGTGACCCGGGTGCCCGGCTGCCAGAACCGGGCCGGGCGCAGGTCGAGCCGCTGGTCGCCGAACCAGTGGCCGGTCACCTCGACCGGCGGCACGCTGGTGACGCTGACGCCGCGCTCGACGGCGGCCCGGTCGGTGATGTGCCTGGTGAAGTCCAGGGAGATGATCATTCCGGTGCCGACGGTGGTCCCCGTCTCCGGGGAGTAGACACCCACGAACGCCGGCGGCTTCGTCGCCTGGCCCGTGCTCGCCGACGGGCGCGGCTTGTCGTCCGTGCCGCCGCCCGCGCCGCATCCGGCGGTCAGCACCGCCAGTGCCGCCACCGCCGCGGCGATCACCGCGACCGGACCCTTCGTTGCACGCTGTGCGCGCGTCGCCACACCTGTCACACAAGGTCAACGACGTGATGCCGGGTTGGTGACTGCGCGGCGGCTTCGGGGTGACGGGCCACCCGCGAGGGAACAATGCCTGCAAAGACACGGTCGGCCGCCGGGCACGGGACGCCTGGCGACGCCGAGAGCCGTGCCGGAGCCGCTGGAGGGCAGACACGTGTCCGAGACGCGCGAGTTCGGCGCCGCCGGGCGGGCGGAGTCCTTCCCCCGCCCGGCCCCGGGAGTCCGTGAAGTGCCCCAGCAGCCCGGTATACCCGGCATACCCGGGGCCCCGGCCGCGCCGCCGGGGCCCCGTACCAGCCCGACGAGCGGCACGGGCCCGACGAGCGGCACGAGCCGTACGCACAGCGCGGGCCCGGGGACCGGCGCCGCCCCGGCCTCCCCCGCCGACGCGCCGCCGGCCCCCGCCACCGTCTGGCCCGGCTCCCCGCAGCCGCTCGGCGCCCGCTTCCACACCGGCCCCGACGGCACGCCCGGCACCAACTTCGCGCTGTGGGCGGGCGGCGCGGAGTCCGTCGAGGTCTGCCTGTTCGCCGACGACGGCACCGAGACCCGCGCCCCGCTCACCGAGCTGACCCACGAGGTGTGGCACGGCTTCCTGCCCGGCGTGCGCCCCGGGCAGCGCTACGGCCTGCGGGTCGACGGCCGCTGGGACCCGTGGACCGGCGCCCGCTGGAACCCGGCGAAGCTGCTGCTCGACCCGTACGCCCGCGCGGTGGACGGCGGGTTCACGATGGTCCCCGAGGTGTACGGCCACGCGCGCGACTGGCCCGAGCAGGACGTCGCCGACACCGTGCGCGACAACCGCGACTCCGCGCCGTACGTCCCCAAGGGCGTCGTGGTCGAGGACGACGACGACTGGCAGGACGACCGCCGCCCCAAGACGCCCTGGTCGGACACGGTCATCTACGAGCTGCACGTGCGCGGGTTCACCCGGCGGCACCCCGACGTCCCGCCGGAGCTGCGCGGCAGCTACGCCGGTCTCGCCCACCCGGCCGCGATCGCGCACCTGACCCGGCTGGGCGTCACCGCCGTGGAGCTGCTGCCGGTGCACCAGTTCGCCGACGAGGAGCACCTGCTGCGCCGGGGCCTGCACAACTACTGGGGCTACAACTCGATCGGCTACTTCGCCCCGCACGCCGGGTACAGCGCCAGCGGCAGCCGCGGCGGGCAGGTCGGGGAGTTCAAGCGGATGGTGCGGGCGCTGCACGCGGCGGGCATCGAGGTGATCCTCGACGTGGTCTACAACCACACCGCCGAGGGCGGCCAGGGCGGCCCGACGCTGTCGCTGCGCGGCATCGACAACCGCGGCTACTACCGGCTCGGCCCGGACCCGCGCGGCTACTCCGACTACACCGGCTGCGGCAACACCCTCAACGTGGTGCAGCCGCACGTGCTGCGGCTGATCACCGACAGCCTGCGCTACTGGGTCACCGAGATGGGCGTGGACGGCTTCCGTTTCGACCTCGCCGCCGCGCTGGCCCGCTCGCTGCACGACGTGGACATGCTCTCGCCGTTCCTCGCGGTGATCGCCCAGGACCCGGTGCTGCGCCGGGTGAAGCTGATCGCCGAGCCGTGGGACGTCGGCGACGGCGGCTACCAGGTGGGCGCGTTCCCGCCGCTGTGGACCGAGTGGAACGACCGGTTCCGCGACACCGTCCGGGACTTCTGGCGCGGCGCGACCGGCGACGTGCGCGACCTCGGCTACCGCCTGTCGGGGTCCAGCGACCTCTACGACTGGGGCGGCCGGCGGCCGTACGCCTCGGTCAACTACGTCACCGCGCACGACGGCTTCACCCTGCGCGACCTGGTCAGCTACAACGGCAAGCACAACGCGGCCAACGGCGAGGACGGCCGGGACGGCACCGACGACAACCGCTCCTGGAACTGCGGCGCGGAGGGCGGCACCGACGACCCGGACGTCCTCGCGCTGCGCCACCGCCAGTTGCGGAACCTGCTGGCCACGCTGCTGCTGTCCACCGGGGTGCCGATGCTGGTGGCCGGCGACGAGATGGGCCGCACCCAGGGCGGCAACAACAACGCCTACTGCCAGGACAACGAGACCGGCTGGGTGGACTGGTCGCTGCGCGAGGACCCGTGCTGGGCGGCGCTGCTCGACCTGGCCGCGCGGCTGATCGCGCTGCGCCACGCGCACCCGGTGCTGCGCCGCGGCGGCTTCTTCTCCGGCCTGTCGCTGGCGCCCGAGGGGCTGCGGGACGTGACCTGGTTCGGGCCGGACGGGCGCGAGATGGCCGAGGAGGACTGGTTCGCGCCGTCCGCGACGCTGGGCATGCTGCTGTCCGGCCGCGACATCCCGCAGCGGGACGCGCGCGGCGAGCCGGTGGTGGACGACAGCTTCCTGCTGATCGTGCACGCCGACCACCGCCCGCTGGAGTTCACGCTGCCGGGACCGCCGTGGGCGTCGGGGTACGAGGTGGTGCTGGACACCGCGGAGGACGGAACGCCCGGTCAACTCGTCGCGGACGGAACGCCCGCTCAACTCGTCGCGGACGGAACGGACGTTCAGCCCGCCGCGGACGGAACGGACGGTCGACTCGTCGCGGGCGGACGGCCGGTGACGATCTCGGCACGCTCGGTACGGCTGCTGCGGATACGGCCGGAATCGGGCTGAACCCGGCCGTCCCGCCCCGTCCCGGCCGCCCCCGCCCGACCTGGACCGTCCCGGCATCTCGCAGGTCAGAACCCTGTGGAAGTTACCGAGTGGTCCAGTCCATATTGGCGGGGTGAGCTCTCCGCATTTCGGCCCCGAAGCCGCCACCGCCGTTTCGGGGCCTTCCGTACGCCCGCCGGCCGGCCCGCTGTGGTCCGCCAACTTCCGGTACTTCTTCACCGCCCGCACGGTCGCGATGCTCGGCGACACCATGCTGCCCGTGGCGCTGTCGGCGGGCCTGCTCGGCTACGGCTACTCGGCCGGCGACATCGGCCTGGTGATGGCCGCGTCCACCGCCTGCTTCGCCGGGTTCGTGGTCTTCGGCGGGGTGTTCGCGGACCGGTTCGACGCCCGCGCGCTGATGATCGGCGCGGACCTGGTCCGGGTCTGCTCGCAGTCCACCGCGGCCGTGCTGTTCGCCACCCACCAGGTGCGGCTGTGGGAGATGGCCGTGATCGCGGTGATCAACGGCACCTGCGCGGCGATGTTCCAGCCCGGCGTGGCCAGCACCATCGTGCGGGTAGCGACCGACGTGCAGGGCGCCAACGGGGCGACCCGCACCGCCGAGTCCGTGGCCAGCCTGGTCGGACCCGCGCTCGCGGGCGTGCTGGTCGGCTTCACCTCCACCGGCGTGGTCTTCGCCGCCCACGCCACCACCTACCTCGCCAGCGCGCTGTGCCTGATCTCGCTGCGGCTGCCGCCGCTGCCGCCGCGGCTGACCGCGGCCGTCTCGACCTTCCGGGCCGACCTGGCCGAGGGCTGGCGGGAGTTCCGCGCCCGCACGTGGATGTGGTCGGTGATCCTCGTGTGGATGGTCTACATGGTGTGCACGGTCGGCCCGTACACCCCGCTGGCCGCCGCCCAGATCATCCCGGCCCACGGCGCGGGCGCCTACGGCCTGGTCAACTCCGCGCTCGGCGCCGGCACCGCGCTCGGCGCGCTGTGCGCGATGCGGATACGGTCCAGCCGGCCGTTGCGGGCCGGCTCCCTCGCGCTCTTCGGCACGATGCTCATGCCGACGTCCGTCGGCCTCGGGCTCCCCGTCTGGGCGATCACCTGCTGCATGCTCGTGGCCGGGGCCAGTTCGGCCTACTGGGGCGTCAACTGGGCGACCAGCGTGCAGACCCAAGTGCCCGGGGACATCCTCAACCGCATCCACGCCTACGAAGTCGCCGGCTCCATCGCCATGGTCCCCGTCGGCCAGGCCATGGCCGGTCCCGCCTCCACCACGTTCGGCGCCCGCCACGTCCTCCTCCTCGGCGGCGCCGTCCCCCTCCTCGTCGCCACCGCCCTCCTCGCCATCCCCGCCGTCCGCAACCTCCCCCGCAAATAGCTCCCCACGGTGCCGGACCCCCCAGGCCGCCCCGTTCTGTCGGTTCCGGGACCACCCCCCGGTGGGTGCCTCGTCGCGCCGTTCTCCCCCAGAGCTTCGCCTGGGAGGTGCCCCCACGCGCCCCTGGTCCAGTACGGGTCCCCCGCGCCCCACGGCAACCCGCCGCGAGTGCCCAGGCCCGACCCCGACCCCACGCCGCCTCTGGTTGCCCGCGCAGTTCCCCGCGCCCCTGAGCAAGTGCGGGTCCCCCCGTGCCCCTGGGGAGCCCCCACCCGCAGGGTGAACCCGGAACCCGCAACGCCACCCCAGCCAGGTCAGGTTCTTTCCGAGGAAGCAGCCGCAGTCACTCAGGGGCGCGGGGAACTGCGCGACAAGCCCCCACCCACGTGGTGATCCCGGAACCCACATCAAGCCCCCCACCAGGGGAGCTTCTTTTCACGGAAGAGCCGTCACACACGCAGGGGCGCGGGGAACGGCGCGACAAGCCCCCCACCGGCAGGTGGTCCCGGAACCGACAGAACGCACCGCCCCGGAGGGTCAGCCCCCCACCACCACCCTCAACTCCCCCAGCGCCTCCCCCACGAACTCCCCGAGCGAACGCCCACCCTTCCCCCCGGGCACCCCACCCCCGCCCGCATCAACCCCCACCCACTGCTCGAACCCCACCTTGAACACCGCGATCCCCGCTTCCCCCGCCAGACTCGCCGCCGGCTCCGCGACCCCCCGCCGCCGCAACCCCTCCGCGAGCCGCGCCGATATCGCCGCGAGCTTGATCAACTCCCGCTCCCGCAACTCCTCGTTCGCGAGGATGATCTCCTGCCGCTGCCGGGCGAACTCGTACCGCCCCGCGAACACCTCCGCCACCCCCGCCAGCGTCGCCGCCACCGCCTCCATCGGCGTGGCCGCCGCAGGCACCCCCGCCAGCGTGTCCACGAAGAGCTTCTCCAGCTGAGCCGCCCCCGCGAACAGCACCTCCCGCTTGTCGGCGTAGTGCCGGAAGAACGTCCGCTCGGTGAGCCCCGCACGACTCGCGATCTGCGCGGCGGTGGTCTGCTCGAACCCCCGCTCCCGATAGAGCTCCATCGCGGCCTGTTCGAGCCGCCCCCGCGCGTTCGGCTCCCATCGACCCATGCCCCGATCCTACGCGATAGCAGTGACTGACATCGAGTGCTACGGTTGATAGCAGTGACTGACATCGGAAGTCGCGACCCGGCATCTGCCGGCCTACCCTGCCTACCAGGAGGCTCCCCTCATGCGTGTGTTCATCACCGGCGCGTCCGGCTGGATCGGCTCCGCGGTCGTACCGGAACTCCTCGGCGCCGGCCACCAGGTGATCGGGCTGGCCCGCTCCGACGCCTCGGCCGACGCCCTCGCCCGGGCCGGCGCGGAAGTGCGCCGCGGCACGATCGACGACATCGACACGCTGCGCGACGCGGCCGCCGAGTCCGACGGCGTGATCCACCTGGCCTTCAAGCACGACATCGCGTTCAGCGGCGGCTTCGAGGCCGCGGCGGACGCGGACCGCCTCGCCATCGACGCCTTCGGCGAGGTGCTCGCCGGCTCCGACCGGCCGTTCGTCATCGCGTCCGGCGTGCTCGGGCTGTCCCCGGGCCGGCTCGCCACCGAGCAGGACGGCCTCGCGGGCAGCCCGGTCGGCGACCACGTGACCGGCGGTCCGGCCAAGCGCCTGGCCAACGCGCACGCCACGGCCGCCCTCGCCGAGCGCGGGGTGCGCTCCTCCGTCGTCCGCCTCCCCCCGACGGTGCACGGAGACGGCGACCACGGCTTCCTCGCCACCATCGTCGGCACCGCCCGCGCCAAGGGCGTCTCCGGCTACGTCGGCGACGGCGCCAACCGCTGGCCGGCCGTACACCGTTCCGACGCCGCGACCCTCTTCCGGCTGGCCCTGGAGAGCGCCCCCGCCGGATCGACGCTGCACGCCGTCGCGGACGAGGGCGTGCCGATCCGCGAGCTCGCCGAGGTGATCGGGCGCCACCTCGACCTGCCGGTGGCCTCGATCGCCCCCGACGACGCGGACGCCCACTTCACCTGGATGTCCACCTTCATCGGCCTCGACAGCCCCGTCTCCAGCGCCCGCACCCGCGAGCTGCTCGACTGGCAGCCGACCGGCCCCGGCCTCCTCGAAGACCTCGACAAGGGCCACTACTTCACCACTCCGACCGCCTGACCCCCGCTCCCCTCTCCCCCGCCCCGCCACCCGAACAGCGCCCGCCCGGGCCTGTCCCGGCGGCGGGGCCGCCTTCTCTCCACGTCCTTCTCTCTATGTCCTTCTCTCCACGTCACCGCGCCGTCCATGTCCGCCGGCTGCCCGTACCGGGCACGGCCCCGGCTCGTTGACCAGCCGGGACGCACTCCCCGGACCATGGAGGAACGAGATGGGCGCGGCGCTCGCTCCTGCGCCGTAGCCGGCGCGCGGGCGCTACACCAGGCTGTCCTGCCACGCCTGGTGCAGCCCGGCGAAGTGGCCCTCGTCGGCGATGAGTTCGGCGGGGGTGCCGTCCTCGACGACGTGGCCGGCCCGCATCACCAGGACCCGGTCGGCGATCTCCACCGTGGACAGGCGGTGCGCGATGATCACCGCGGTACGGCCGCGCAGCACCGTGTCCATGGCGTGCTGGACGGCCTGTTCGCCGGGGACGTCGAGCGAGGACGTCGCCTCGTCGAGGATGAGGACGGCCGGGTCGGCGAGCAGCGCCCGGGCGAACGCGACGAGTTGGCGCTGCCCGGCCGAGATCCGGCCGCCGCGCTTGCGGACGTCGGTGTCGTATCCGTCGGGCAGGGCGGCGATGAAGTCGTGCGCGCCGATCGCCTTCGCCGCGGCCTCGATCTCCTCGCGGGTGGCGTCGGGCCGCCCGATGGTGATGTTCTCCGCGACGGTGCCGGAGAAGAGGAACGCCTCCTGGGTGACCATGACCACGCCCTGGCGCAGGTCGTCCCGGGCGAGGTCGCGCAGCGGCACGCCGTCGAGCAGGACGCGGCCGTCGGTCGGGTCGTAGAAGCGGGCGAGCAGCTTCGCGAGCGTGGACTTGCCCGCGCCGGTCGCGCCGACCACCGCGACCGTCTGCCCGGCGGGGATGCGCAGGTCGAAGGTGGGCAGCACCTCGCCGCCGGTGCGGTAGGCGAACCGCACGGCGTCGAAGACGACCTCGCGGCCGGGCAGCGCGTCGTCGCCGCGGGCGGGCAGCGCTTCCGGCCGCTCCGGCTCCGGCACGGTCGGCGCCTGCGCGAGCAGCCCGGCGATCTTCTCCAGCGACGCGGCCGCGGACTGGTAGGAGTTGAGGAACATCCCGAGCCGGTCGATCGGGTCGTACAGCCGCCGCAGGTAGAGCACGAACGCGGCGAGCACGCCGAGCGCCATGCCGCCGCCGGCCACCCGGTAGGCGCCCCACAGCACGATCCCGGCGATGGTGATGTTGGCGATCAGCCGGGACCAGACGACGTAGCGCGCCATCTCCAGGATCGCGTCGCCGTTGGCCTGGTAGTGCCGCGCGTTCAGCTCGGCGAACGCCTCGTCGTTGGGCTGCTCGCGGCGGAACGCCTTGACCGGGCGGATGCCGTTCATCGTCTCGGTGAACTTCACGATGACCGCGGCGATCGCGGTGGAGCGCCTGCGGTACGCCTCGACGGCGCGGCCCTGGTAGCTGCGGATGGCCAGGTACAGCGGGCCGTACGACACCAGGGTGAGCAGGCCGAGCTTCCAGTCCAGGAAGAGCAGCAGGGCGGTGATGTAGACGGCGGAGAGCACGACCTCGATCAGCTCGTCGAGGCCGTCGTTGAGCAGTTCGCGGATCGACTCGACGTCGGAGGTGGCGCGGGCGATCAGCCGCCCGGAGGTGTAGCGCTCGTGGAAGTCGAGGCTGAGGGTCTGGGCGTGCCGGAAGATCCGCCCGCGCAGGTCGACCAGGACGTCCTGGCTGACCCGGGCGGCGGCCCTGATGAACACCCGTTGCAGCGCGCCGGACGCGAGGCCGCAGCCGATGTAGCCGCAGGCCACCGCGATCAGCGGGCCGTGCCGGCCGTCGCGGACCGCGGGGATGGCGTGGTCGATGGCGTAGGCGACCAGCAGCGGGCCGACCTGGACGGCGGCCTGCTGGATCAGCAGGTAGATCGCCGCGGCCCAGACCCGTTTGGAGTGCGGGCGCAGCAGGGAGCGCAGCAGCCGGAGTTGGGCGTTGCGCGGCGCGGGGAGGACGTCCCGGTCGAACGGGTCGCCGTCGCCGGGTGTCGCGGGCGCGGCGGGTGCGGCGGCGGCAGGCGCGGCGGGCGCGGTGCTCGTCGCGGGGCCCGGGAGGGTGCCGGTCGCGGCGCCCGTGAGGTCCGCGGAACCCTGGGAGTCCTGGGTGCCCTTGGGGTCCGGGGCGTCCGGCGTGGGTCCGGTCGTGGTGGCGGCCGAGGGGGTCATCAGGCGTCGCTCCCTTCGAGCGCGGCGAGTTCGTCGTGCTCCTGCGCGCCGCCCGACATCAGATAGCGGTACTCGGCGCTGTCGCGCAGCAGGTCGGCGTGGGTGCCGACGGCGGTGATCCGGCCGTCGGCGAGGAGGGCGACGCGGTCGGCGAGCATGACCGTCGAGGGCCGGTGGGCGACGACCAGCGCGGTGGTCTCCCGCAGCACGTCCCGCAGCGCGGCCTCGACCAGCGCCTCGGTATGCACGTCGAGCGCGGACAGCGGATCGTCCAGCACGAGGAACTGCGGGCGGCCGACCACCGCCCTGGCCAGCGCGAGCCGTTGCCGCTGCCCGCCGGACAGGCTCAGCCCCTGCTCGCCGACCTGGGTGTCCAGGCCCTGGGGCAGCGCGTCCACGAAGTCGCACTGCGCGACGGCCAGCGCGCGCCGCACCGCCTCCTCGTCGGCGCCGCCCGGACCCGCGCCCATCGCCACGTTCTCCCGCACGGTGGCGGAGAAGAGCGTCGGCTCCTCGAAGGCGACGGCGACCAGCGCGCGCAGCCGGTCGGCGGCCAGCCCCGCGGTGTCGACGCCGTCCAGGGTGATCCGGCCGCCGGTGGCGCGGTGCAGCCGGGGCAGCAGCGCGGTCAGGCTGGTCTTCCCGCAGCCGGTGGCGCCGACCAGCGCCATCGTCTCGCCGGGGCGGATGTGCAGGTCGATGCCGCGCAGCAGTTCGGGGCTGTGCGGCGGGGCGTCGGGGTAGCGGAAGCGGACGTCCTCCAGCCGGATGCCGTCGGGCCGGGCGTCGTCGCCGGTGCCGGTGGCGTCGGCCACGGTCGGGGTGTCGCAGACCTCGAAGTAGCGGTCGGCGGCGGTGGCCGACTCGTTGCTCATCGCGAGCAGGAAGCCGATCGACTCGACCGGCCAGCGCAGGGCGAGCGCGGTGGACAGGAACGCCACGAGGGTGCCGGCCGACAGCTTGTCGTCGGCGACCTGGAGCGAGCCGACCACCAGCGCGGCGCCGAGCGCGATCTCCGGGAGCGTCATGATGACCGCCCAGAGGTTGGAGAGCAGCCGCGCCTTGTGGATCTCGGTGTCCCACAGTTCGCGGGTCTGCCGGCGGAAGGCGTCGGCCTGGCTGCGGTGCCGGCCGAACGCCTTGATGATGCGGATGCCGAGCACGGACTCCTCGACGAGGGTGGCGAGGTCACCGGCCTGGTCCTGGGCCCGGCGGGCGGCGAGCGCGTAGCTGGTCTCGAAGTACGAGCACAGGATCATCAGCGGGACGGCCGGGGCGAGCAGCAGCAGCCCGAGCAGCCAGGACTGGCTGAAGAGGATCGCGAAGCCGATCAGGATCGTGGCCCCGTTGACCACCAGGAACACCAGCGGGAAGGCGAGGAACATCCGCAGGATCTGCAAGTCCATGGTGGCCCGGGAGAGCAGCTGGCCCGATGCCCACCGGTCGTGGAAATCCACCGGCAGGCGTTGCAAGTGCTCGTAGAGGTCCTTGCGCATGGCCGCCTCGACGCGGGCCAGCGGGCGGGCCACCAGCCAGCGCCGCACGCCGAACAGGCCGGCCTCCAGCAGCCCGAGCAGCAGCACCAGCCCGCCGCCGAGCCAGACCCCGCCCGGGTCGCGGTCCTGGACCGGCCCGTCGACCATCCACTTCAGCACCAGAGGGATGAGCAGCGACATGCAGGACGCCACCACCGCGACGACCGCCGAGACCGCCAGTCTCACCCGCACCGGTCTGACGTACGGCCACAGGCGGACCAGGGAGCGGACGGTGGATCGGTGGCGGTTTTCCGGCGCGGTCGTATCGCTGGTGGGAGAGGTCACTTGTCGACACTAGGCCCACCCTGTGACAGCCCTCATCCGGTTTTCCGGCCGGACGGCCCGCCGGTGCGACCGGGTACGCCCTACCGATCGAGCGGCGAACACGCGTCCCCTCTGTCCGTTATGCGAACCCAACACCCCGGTGAACGAACGAGTTTCGGCCAAGTTTGCACCACAGCCATGACATGGACAGGTAAAGAATGCCACTCTGTGGCCCGTTCCACAGCAGCACCACGGAGTCATCCGCACCACGCAGTCCTCTTCTCCACCCCCACCATCCGGCGGCTCACCAACCCCTGCTGTCCGGACTGTCCCGGCCGCCACTCCGCGGCCGACGCAGAAGGAGCGACGAGTGCGACACACCCTCCGCACGTCCCGCACCCCCCGTCCACCCCACTCGGCACGCGCCGCGGCCGGCGCCCTGCTCGCCGGCGCCGCGATGCTCGCGGTGGCCCTCCCGGCGAACACCGCTTCCGCCGCCCCGGACCCGAGCACGGCCGCCGCGAGCGGCCACGCGCAGCCGAGGTCCGGCGCCCTGCCCGCCTCGCTGTCCCCCGCGCAGCGCGGCACCCTGCTCGCCCAGGCGCAGGACGCGAGCGCCGCGACCGCCACGTCCCTGCACCTGGGCGCGAAGGAGCGCCTGGTCGTCCGGGACGTGGTCAAGGCCGCCGACGGCAGCCTGCACACCCGCTACGAGCGCACCTACGACGGCCTGCCGGTGCTCGGCGGCGACCTCGTCGTGGCGACGGACGCGGCCGGCCGCACCACCAGCGTGGACCGGGCCACCGACGCGACGATCGCGGTGCCCACCGAGACCGCGGCCAGGAGCGCCTCCTCCGCCCGGTCGTACGCCCTGAGCGCCGCGAAGGCCGCGGGCGCGGCCGCCCCCACCGCGTCGGCAGCACCCCGCAAGGTGGTCTGGGCGGCGAGCGGCACCCCGACGCTCGCCTGGGAGTCGGTGGTCGGCGGCCTCCAGGACGACGGCACCCCGAACGAGCTGCACGTCATCACCGACGCCACCACCGGCGCGAAGCTCTACCAGTACCAGGGCATAGAGAACAGCGTCGGCAACAGCGAGTACAGCGGCCAGGTGAACATCACCACCACCAAGTCCGGCTCGTCCTACGCGCTGACCGACGGCAGCCGCGGCGGCCACAGCACGTACAACCTGAACCACGCCAGCTCCGGCAAGGGCACCCTCTTCACCGACACCGACGACGTGTGGGGCGACGGCAAGGGCACCACCGCGCAGACCGCCGGCGTGGACGCGGCCTACGGCGCCCAGGAGACGTGGGACTTCTACAAGAACACCTTCGGCCGCAACGGCATCGCCGACGACGGCCGGGCCGCGTACTCCAGCACCCACTACGGCAACAACTACGTCAACGCCTTCTGGGACGACTCCTGCTTCTGCATGACCTACGGCGACGGCTCGGGCAACGCCCACCCGCTGACCGCGATCGACGTGGCCGGCCACGAGATGAGCCACGGCGTCACCGCGGCCACCGCGGGCCTGAACTACTCCGGTGAGTCCGGCGGCCTCAACGAGGCCACCTCCGACATCTTCGGCACCGGCGTGGAGTTCTACGCCGACAACGCCACCGACCCGGGCGACTACCTGATCGGCGAGAAGATCGACATCAACGGCGACGGCTCACCGCTGCGCTACATGGACAAGCCCAGCAAGGACGGCGCCTCCAAGGACTACTGGTCCTCCAGCCTCGGCGGCCTGGACGTGCACTACTCCTCCGGCCCGGCCAACCACTTCTTCTACCTGCTCTCCGAGGGCAGCGGCGCCAAGGTGGTCAACGGGGTGTCGTACAACAGCCCGACCTACGACAACCAGTCGGTGCCGGGCATCGGCCGGGACAACGCGCTCAAGCTCTGGTACACCTCGCTGACCGAGCACTTCACCTCGACCACCAACTACGCCAAGGCCCGGACCCAGTCCCTCCAGGCCGCGGCCGACCTGTGGGGCGCGGGCAGCGCCACGTACAACACGGTGGCCGACACCTGGGCGGCGATCGGCGTCGGCAGCCGGGTCGACTGATCGGCCGTCAGCCGGAGTGATTTTTGCCGGTTTCCACCGGTGTGGGGTGATCATCCCCAGGGGCCCGATTCCGTACAGTGCGGTTCTGGAAACCCGCACCACCCCGTAGGAGATGGATTATGGCAACCGGAACCGTGAAGTGGTTCAACTCGGAAAAGGGCTTCGGCTTCATCGAGCAGGACGGCGGCGGCTCCGACGTCTTCGCCCACTACTCCAACATCATGGCCACCGGCTACCGGGAGCTGCTGGAGGGTCAGAAGGTGGAGTTCGACGTCACCCAAGGCAACAAGGGCCCGCAGGCGGAGAACATCCGCATGCTCGACAGCGCGGTCTGAGGACCGCCGTCCGGCTTCACCCCAGTGGCTGAGCGGAGGCCCGCACCACGCACATCGGTGCGGGCCTCCCCCCTGCCCGGGGCGCTTCGCTAGCGCAGCACGCCCGCCGTCATGCCCTCGGTCTCCGGCGGGACCGCGACCAGGCCCAGCTCGGCCGGGGTCGCCATCAGCGGATGGGCCGGCAGCACCCGGGCGGTGTAGCCGAAGGCGCCGGTCCGGTCCAGGGTGAGCGGTCCCTCGAAGGTGTAGCGGCCCGCCACGTCGGCGCGCGTCACCGGCTTGAGTGACTGCACCGCGGGCGCGGTGAGCCGGTCCGCGGCGTCCACCGGCCCGGACAGCAACTGGACGTCCACGTCGGAGGGGTCGAGGCCGCCGAGCGCGACCTGCACCCGCAGCGTGAGGGTGGAGCCCAGCTCCGCGGCGTCGTCCACCGCGCCCTCGGCGGCGACGGTCTCCACGTGGTCGACCGCGACCCGCGGCCACTCCTGGCGCACCCGCCGCTTCCACTGCGCGAGTTCGGCCGCGGCCGGGCCGCGCACGGCCCGGTGCGAGCGGGCCGCCGGGGCGTAGAGCTGCCGGACGTAGTCGCGGACCATCCGCCCGGCGAGCACCTTGGGGCCCAGCGTGCTCAGGGTGTGCCGGACCATCTGGACCCAGCGCTGCGGCAGGCCGTTCCTGCCCTGGTCGTAGAAGCGCGGGGCGACCTGCTGCTCCAGCAGGTCGTAGAGCCCGGCGGCCTCCAGTTCGTCGCGCCGGTCCTCGTCGGTGACGCCGTCGGCGGTCGGGATCGCCCAGCCGTTCTCGCCGTCGTACCACTCGTCCCACCAGCCGTCGAGGACGGACAGGTTGAGGCAGCCGTTGAGCGCGGCCTTCATCCCGGAGGTGCCGCACGCCTCCAGCGGGCGCAGCGGGTTGTTGAGCCAGACGTCGCAACCGGGGTAGAGGGTGCGGGCCATCCGCATGTCGTAGTCGGGCAGGAAGACGATGCGGTGCCTGACCCGGGGGTCGTCGGTGAACCGCACCAGCTCCTGGACCAGCCGCTTGCCGCCCTCGTCGGCGGGGTGGGCCTTGCCGGCCACCACGATCTGGATCGGCCGCTCCGGGTGCAGCAGCATCGCGGCCAGCCGCTCCTTGTCGCGCAGCATCAAGGTGAGCCGCTTGTAGGAGGGCACCCGGCGGGCGAAGCCGATGGTGAGCACGTCCGGGTCCAGGACGTGGTCGGTCCAGCCCAGTTCGGCGTCGTTCGCGCCGCGCTGCCGCCAGGAGGCGCGCAGCCGGCTGCGCACGTCCTCGACGAGCTGCTCGCGCAGGGTGCGGCGCAGCTCCCACACCGCGGCGTCGGGCACGTCGGCGACCGCCTCCCAGCGTTCGGCGCCGCCGATCATCAGGGCGTCCTCGGCGCGCGAGGCGCCGAACTGGCGGCTGCCGAGCCGCAGCACCTCCGGCGCCACCCAGGTGGGCGCGTGCACGCCGTTGGTGATCGAGGTGATGGGCACGTCCTCGGGGTCGAACCCGGGCCACAGCCCGGCGAACATCTGCCGGCTGACCGCCCCGTGCAGCGTGGAGACGCCGTTGGCGCGCTGGGCCAGCCGCAGGCCCATCACCGCCATGTTGAACAGGTCGGGGTCGCCGCCGGGGTAGGTCTCGCGGCCGAGTTCGAGAATCCGGCCGACGTCCACGCCGGGCAGCTCGCCGCCGTCGCCGAGGTGGCGGGCGACCAGGTCGCGGGTGAAGCGGTCGATGCCGGCCGGGACCGGGGTGTGGGTGGTGAACACGGTGCCGGCCCGCACCGCCTCCAGGGCCGCGTCGAAGTCGAGCCCCTCGTGGGACAGCTCCCTGATCCGCTCCAGGCCGAGGAAGCCGGCGTGGCCCTCGTTGGTGTGGAAGACCTCGGGCTCCAGGTGGCCGGTGATCCGGCAGTAGGCGCGGACCGCGCGGACCCCGCCGATGCCGAGCAGCATCTCCTGGAGCAGGCGGTGCTCGCTGCCGCCGCCGTAGAGCCGGTCGGTGACGTCGCGTTCGGCGGGCTGGTTGGGCTCGACGTCGGAGTCGAGCAGCAGCAGCGGCACCCGGCCGACCTGGACGGTCCAGATCCGCGCGGTCAGCGTCCGGCCGCCGGGCAGCGCGAGGGCGACCCGGGCCGGGGTGCCGTCGGCCTCGCGCAGCGGGCTGACCGGCAGCGAGTTGGGGTCGAGGACGGGGTACTGCTCCTGCTGCCAGCCCTCGCGGGACAGGCTCTGCCGGAAGTAGCCGTGCCGGTAGAGCAGGCCGACGCCGATCAGCGGCACGCCCAGGTCGCTGGCGGCCTTGAGGTGGTCTCCGGCGAGGATGCCCAGGCCGCCGCTGTACTGCGGCAGCGCCCAGGTGATGCCGAACTCGGGTGAGAAGTAGCCGACGGCGGCGGGCAAATCGCTCTGCTCCTGGTACCAGCGGGGCCCGGCGGTGTAGTCCGCGAGGTCCTCCGCGGCGGCGGTCAGCCGGCGCAGGAAGCGGCGGTCGCCGGCGAGCGCGGCCAGCCGCTCCTTGGAGACCGAGCCGAGCAGCCGGACCGGATCGCCCTGGGCGGCCCGCCAGCCTTCGGGGTGGACGCTGCGGAACAGCTCCCTGGTCTCCTCGTGCCAGGACCAGCGTAGGTTCGCGGCCAGTTCCCCCAGCGGGCGCAGAGGTTCCGGCAGGACGGTGCGCACGGTGAATCGACGGATTGCCTTCACGCCTTCGACCGTAGCCCGGTGGGCCGGGGGGCGGGCCGGTTGTCCACGATCTCCAGGGCCAAACGCCCGAACGGAGGCTCACGGAAGCGAACGCCTGACGGGCCTGGGCGCGGGCGCGTTCGAGACCGGTCGGCGGGCACGTCCACCGCAGGCAGGGGAGGGCTGCGGTGGTACCGAGGGGGTGCGATGCTGGTGGCTGGAACGAGACGGCGTGCGAGCGGCTCACCGGCGGCGTTCGCCCACCCGCAGGCGTACGCGGGGGCGCGCAAAGGGGCGTGAAGCTCTCACACCGAGCGTGCGTAAGGGGTGCGGCCGGTCGGCGGATCGGTCACCACGAACGCGCGCACTCGCCGCGCGCTACCGAAACGGCGTCAGAGGGGGCGTTCAGTCCGGGAAGCGTGGGCAGGCTCGGACGTATGCGGCACCGCACCAGCACTGCACCGGCACCGCATCAGCACCAGCACCAGCACCAGCACCGCACCGCACCGCACCGCACCGCACCGCACCGCACCGGCAGCCACCCGGGTGAACCCCTCCCGGAGGGGCCCCGCAGGCGAGCCGGTTCGGCCAAGAACAGTTAAAAAGTAGCGAGGCTCCCGTCCCCGGGCAGTCCCGGATACCCCGTGCACCGAAGTCACCCGCGCGTCAGTCGAGTCCGTCCCGTACCGAGCTGTCAGGTGAGGAAATGATCGGTCGTATCCCCGTCGTCGATGTCCAGCCGAGTGTGGACTGCGGCAGAAGGCCCGCCAAAGCGGTGGTCGGTGAGCGGTTCCAGGTGACCGCCACCGTCTTCCGCGAGGGCCATGACGCGGTGGCCGCGAACGTGGTGCTGCGCGACGGCTCCGGCCGGTCCGGACCGTGGACGCCGATGCGGGAGCTGGCGCCGGGCACCGACCGGTGGGGGGCGCACATCACTCCGACGGCCGAAGGGCGCTGGACGTACACGGTCGAGGCGTGGTCGGACCCGGTGGCGACCTGGCGGCACACCGCGGGCATCAAGATCCCGGCCGGCATCGACACCGAACTGGTGCTCGCCGAGGGCGCGCACCTGTACGAAAGGGCCGCGGCCGGAGTGCCCAAGGGCGACGGCCGGCCCGCGGTGCTCGCCGCGGTGGACGTGCTGCGCGACTCCGCCCTCGCCCCGTCCGCCCGGCACGCCGCCGCGCTGGCCCCCGAGGTGGTGGCGGCGCTGGACCGCTTCCCGCTGCGCGAACTGGTCAGCGCCTCCCGGCCGATGCCGCTGCACGTCGAGCGCGAGCGCGCCCTGTTCGGGTCCTGGTACGAGTTCTTCCCGCGCTCGGAGGGCGCGACCGCCGGGCCGGACGGGCGGCTGCGCTCGGGCACCTTCCGTACCGCCGCCGAGCGGCTGCCCGCGGTGGCCGCGATGGGCTTCGACGTGGTGTACCTGCCGCCGATCCACCCGATCGGCTCCGCGTTCCGCAAGGGCCGCAACAACAGCCTGACCCCCGGGCCCGACGATGTCGGCTCGCCGTGGGCGATCGGCTCGCCCGAGGGCGGCCACGACGCGGTCCACCCGGACCTGGGCACCCTCGCCGACTTCGACCACTTCGTGGCCCGCGCCCGCGACCTGCGCCTGGAGGTCGCCCTCGACTTCGCCCTGCAGTGCTCGCCGGACCACCCCTGGGTGGAGAAGCACCCGGAGTGGTTCGCGCACCGCGCCGACGGCACCATCGCCTACGCGGAGAACCCGCCGAAGAAGTACCAGGACATCTACCCGATCGCCTTCGACCAGGACTTCGCCGGCATCGTGCGGGAGACGCTGCGGGTGCTGCGGCACTGGATGGCGCACGGCGTCCGGATCTTCCGGGTGGACAACCCGCACACCAAGCCCGTGGTCTTCTGGGAGAAGGTGATCGCCGACATCAACCGGACCGATCCCGACGTGATCTTCCTCGCCGAGGCGTTCACCCGCCCGGCGATGATGGCCACCCTCGGCAAGATCGGCTTCCAGCAGTCGTACACCTACTTCACCTGGCGCAACAGCCGCGCCGAACTCACCGACTACCTGCGGGAGCTGAGCGGGGACAGCGCGGCCCACATGCGGCCGAACTTCTTCGTGAACACCCCCGACATCCTGCACGCCTACCTGCAGAACGGCGGCCGGCCGGCCTTCGAGACCCGCGCCGTGCTCGCCGCCACCCTCTCTCCGAGCTGGGGCGTCTACGCGGGATTCGAGCTGTGCGAGGGCACCCCCGCGCACCCCGGCAGCGAGGAGTACGCCGACTCCGAGAAGTACGAACTGCGGCCGCGTGACTGGGCAAAGGCCGAGGCCGAGGGGCGCTCGCTGGCCCCGCTGCTCACCACGCTCAACCGGCTGCGCCGCCGTCACCCGGCGCTTCGGCAGCTGCGGGACATCACGTTCCACCCGGTGGACAACGAAGCCCTGCTCGCGTTCTCCAAGCGGCACGGCGACGACGTCGTACTGGTGGTCGTCAACCTGGACCCCTTCCACACCCAGGAGGCCACCGTGTCGTTGGACATGGCGGCGCTCGGGCTCTCCTGGCACGAGTCGTTCCCGGTACGCGACGAGCTATCCGGTCAGACCTACCACTGGGGCAGGGACAACTATGTGCGCCTTGAACCGGGCCGCGCGCCCGCGCACGTCCTGTCGCTGCGACCGTCTCCATCGATCGGAGGGTCACTCAGTTGATCGTCAACGAACCCGTTCCTGACACGTTCGAGGACACGCCGGCCAAGGACCGTGATCCCGAATGGTTCAAACGGGCGGTGTTCTACGAAGTCCTCGTCCGCTCGTTCCAGGACAGCAACGGCGACGGCGTCGGCGACCTGAAGGGGATCACCGCCAAACTCGACTACCTGCAATGGCTCGGCGTGGACTGCCTGTGGCTGCCGCCGTTCTTCGCCTCCCCCCTGCGGGACGGCGGATACGACGTCGCGGACTACACCGCGGTACTGCCGGAGTTCGGCGACCTCGCCGACTTCGTGGAGTTCGTGGACGCCACCCACCAGCGCGGCATGCGCGTCATCATCGACTTCGTCATGAACCACACCAGCGACCAGCACCCGTGGTTCCAGGCGTCCCGCAGCGATCCGGACGGGCCGTACGGCGACTACTACACCTGGGCGGACGACGACAAGCAGTTCTCCGACGCCCGGGTCATCTTCGTGGACACCGAGACGTCGAACTGGACCTTCGACCCGGTCCGCAAGCAGTACTACTGGCACCGCTTCTTCTCCCACCAGCCGGATCTCAACTACGAGAACCCGCAGGTGCAGGAGGAGATCCTGGCCGCCCTGAAGTTCTGGCTTGACCTGGGCATCGACGGCTTCCGGCTGGACGCCGTGCCCTACCTCTACCAGGAGGAGGGCAGCAACTGCGAGAACCTGCCGCGCACCCACAGCTTCCTGAAGAAGGTGCGCGCCGAGATCGACGCGCACTACCCGGACACCGTGCTGCTCGCCGAGGCGAACCAGTGGCCGGAGGACGTGGTCGACTACTTCGGCGACTTCCCGGCCGGCGGCGACGAGTGCCACATGGCGTTCCACTTCCCGGTGATGCCGCGGATCTTCATGGCGGTGCGCCGCGAGTCGCGCTACCCGGTCTCCGAGGTGCTCGCCAAGACCCCGGCCATCCCGGCGAACTGCCAGTGGGGCATCTTCCTGCGCAACCACGACGAGTTGACGCTGGAGATGGTCACCGACGAAGAGCGCGACTACATGTACGCGGAGTACGCCAAGGACCCGCGGATGCGCGCCAACATCGGCATCCGGCGCCGGCTGGCCCCGCTGCTGGACAACGACCGCAACCAGATCGAGCTGTTCACCGCGCTGCTGCTGTCCCTGCCCGGCTCGCCGATCCTCTACTACGGCGACGAGATCGGGATGGGCGACAACATCTGGCTCGGTGACCGCGACGGGGTGCGCACCCCCATGCAGTGGACGCCGGACCGCAACGCCGGGTTCTCCTCCTCCGACCCCGGCCGGCTCTACCTGCCGACCATCATGGACCCGGTCTACGGCTACCAGGTCACCAACGTCGAGGCGCAGATGAGCTCCCCCAGCTCGCTGCTGCACTGGACCCGGCGGATGATCGAGATCCGCAAGCAGAACCGGGCGTTCGGCGTCGGCTCCTTCACCGAACTGCCGTCGAGCAACCCGGCGGTGCTCGCCTTCCTGCGGGAGGACGGCGACGACCTGGTGCTGTGCGTGAACAACTTCTCCCGCTTCGCCCAGCCCACCGAGCTGGACCTGCGGCAGTTCGCGGGCCGCCACCCGGTGGAGCTGATCGGCGGGGTGCGCTTCCCGGCGATCGGCCAACTGCCGTACCTGCTCACCCTGGCCGGACACGGCTTCTACTGGTTCCGGCTGCGGCGCGACCCGTCCTGACGGCGGGGGCCGGGCGGACCGGCCCCCACTGGGCCGCTCCCCCGGCTCCCCCGGCTCCCCCGGGCTCGACCGGCCCCTCGGCGTAACGTTCCGTCACCCGGACGGTTACGTCCGACCGCCGGGAGGTTACGTTCCCGCGCCCGAGGTGCGGGGGGCCCGCACCTTTGGGACGATCAAGCGAAACCCGCAGCAGCCCGTACGGCGGTTTCCTGTCACCCGGCCGGGGCAGGCTCCCCGTGTCGCCGGACAGCCCGAACCCGTCATCCGGGAGGCTGGCGCATCCGCCGCTCGACCCAGCGGCAGGGTGCGCGACTCCCCCGGGGAAAGGACGTCATGTCGGACAGCTCCTGGACCCGTGTCCCCGCCGTCACCGGCCGCGATCTCGTGCCGGGGCTGCTTCGCTCCCTCGACCCGCTGCTGCGCGGCTGGCTGCCGAGACAGCGCTGGTTCGCCGGCAAGGGCCTGCCGATCGGTGACTTCCGGCTGGCCGCCGCGACCGAACTGGTTCCCCCGGGTGGCCGACTCGGCCCGCTCGGCCTGCTGCACGTCCTGGTCGACGTGGAGCAGCCCGGCCGGCCGCCGGACTGCTACCAACTCCTGCTCGGCGCGCATCCGCTGCTGCCGTCCGCGCTGGTGCGCACCGCCCTCGGCCCGGCCGTCGGCGGCCCGTACGACGGGCTGACCCTCTACGACGCACCGCACGACCCCCGAATGGCCGCACTTCTGCTGGAACGGCTCAAACTGCCCGGCCGCAGCGGGGACCTGCGCTTCACCACCGAGCCGACCGCCGAGTTCCCGCCCGGGCTGGCCCCCCGGGTGTCGACCGCGGAGCAGTCCAACACCTCCGTGGTCTACGGCGACCGCTACATCCTCAAGCTCTTCCGCCGGGTCTCGCCCGGCACCAACCCGGACCTGGAACTGTCGCTGGCGCTGGCCCGGGCCGGGTCGCGGCGGGTGGCCGAGCCGGTGGCGTGGTTCGAGGGGCTGGACGGCGACGACGGCGACAGCGCCCCGGCGCAGGGCCGGGAGCCGACCACCCTCGGGGTGCTCCAGCGCTTCCTGCCCGGCTCGTCCGACGGGTGGGCGCTCGCGCTGGCGTCGGTGGCCGAGGACGGCGACTTCCGGGCCGAGGCGGCCGCGCTCGGCCGGGCCACCGCCGAGGTGCACCAGGCGCTCGCCTCGGCCCTGCCGGTGCACCGGCTCGACGGCCGCGCGCTGGAGCGGGTCGCCGCCGCGATGACCCGGCGGCTGGAGGAGACCGCCGCCGAAGTGCCCGCGGTCCGCCCCTTCGCGGGCGCGCTCCGCTCCGCCTACGACGACCTCGCCAAGCTCGGCGCGGGCACCGGTCCCGGCGGGGTGGTGATCGCCCAGCGCATCCACGGCGACCTGCACCTCGGCCAGGCGCTGCGCGGGCCGGACGGCGAGTGGGTGCTGATCGACTTCGAGGGCGAGCCGGCCCGCCCGCTGGCCGAGCGGCGCCGCCCCGCGCCCCCGGTCCAGGACGTCGCCGGCATGCTGAGGTCCTTCGACTACGCCGCCCACCACAGCGGCAACGGCCCCTGGGCCGCCCGGCACCGCGACGCGTTCTGCGCCGGGTACGCCGGGGTCGCCGGCACCGATCCGCGCGAACAGCCCGTGCTGATACGGGCCTTCGAGACCGACAAGGCGGTGTACGAGGCCCGGTACGAGGCCCGGCACCGTCCCGCCTGGCTGCCCATCCCGCTCTCCGCCCTGGCCCGCCTGGCCGCGTCGCCGGCCCCGTCACCCCTGTCCGCGTCCGAATCCGAGGAGTGCTCGCCGTGACCCCCGCCGCACAGCCCCCGCGCCAGCCGTCCGCCGGTGACGGCGCCCTCCCGGAAGCCGCCGCCCGCGGCTACGACGCCACCACCCCCCACCCCGCCGCCTCGGGCGGCCCGGCCCGCGGGGAACCGCGCGACAAGCCCCCCACCGGGCAGGTGGTCCGGGACGAACCGAACCGCCCCACCGGGACGGTGGCGGCCACCCAGAACGGCAACGGCGCTGCCGGCAGGGGCGCCGGGGGCACCCCGGGAGATCGGGGAGCGGCCACCCCGAAGGGCGAGGGCACCGCCGGCGACGGCTCCGGGCTCAGCCCTGACGAGAAGTGGCGGCTGCTCAACGGCGCCCACCACGACCCGCACGCGCTGCTGGGAGCGCACCCCGAGCCGGGGGGCCTCCGGTTCCGGGCCCTGCGCCCGTTCGCCCGATCCGTCGCGGTCGTCGTGGACGGGGAACGCAGCGAACTGGCCGCGGAGGGCGACGGATTGTTCTCCGCGCTGCTCCCCCTCGCCGACGTGCCGACGCGGTACCAGCTCGCGGTGACGTACGACGCGGGCGAGCTGGTGGTCGACGACCCGTACCGGTTCCTGCCCTCGCTCGGCGAGTTGGACCTGCACCTGATCGGTGAGGGCCGGCACGAGCAGCTGTGGAAGGCGCTGGGCTCGGAGCCGATGACGCACGGCGGGGTGGCCGGCACCCGTTTCGCGGTGTGGGCGCCGAACGCGCGCGGGGTGCGGCTGGCCGCGGACTTCAACTTCTGGGACGGCACCGGACTGCCGATGCGCTCGCTGGGCTCGTCGGGCGTGTGGGAGCTGTTCGTCCCGGGCATCGGCCCCGGCACCGCCTACAAGTACGAGATCACCCGCCCGGACGGCTCGCGCGGCATGAAGGCCGACCCGATGGCCCGCGCCACCGAACTCCCGCCGGCCACCGCGTCGATCGTCACGCGGTCGTCGTACGACTGGAACGACGCGGAGTGGATGGCGCACCGCGCGGACACCCCGCTGCACCGCGCCCCGCTGTCGGTGTACGAGGTGCACCTGCCCTCCTGGCGGCCGGGCCTGGACTACCGCGGCCTGGCCGAGCAGTTGCCCGCCTACGTGCAGGAACTCGGCTTCACCCACGTGGAGTTGATGCCGGTCGCCGAGCACCCCTTCGGCGGCTCGTGGGGGTACCAGGTCACCTCCTACTACGCCCCGACCTCGCGGCTGGGCTCGCCGGACGACTTCCGGTTCCTGGTGGACGCGCTGCACCGGGCCGGCATCGGCGTGATCATGGACTG
Source organism: Streptomyces sp. NPDC088194 (assembly GCF_040702025.1). Taxonomy (NCBI): domain Bacteria; kingdom Bacillati; phylum Actinomycetota; class Actinomycetes; order Kitasatosporales; family Streptomycetaceae; genus Streptomyces; species Streptomyces sp. NPDC088194. The sequence continues at coordinate 30,717 of NZ_JBFBIV010000039.1, forward strand.
GGTGCCGGCGCACTTCCCGAAGGACGAGTGGGCGCTGGCCCGGTTCGACGGGGAGCCGCTGTACGAACCGGCCGACCCGCGCCGCGCCGAGCACCCCGACTGGGGCACCCTGGAGTTCGACTTCGGCCGCACCGAGGTCCGCAACTTCCTGGTGGCCAACGCGGTGTACTGGTGCGAGGAGTTCCACATCGACGGCCTGCGGGTCGACGCGGTGGCCTCGATGCTCTACCTCGACTACTCCCGGGAGGGCGACGACTGGCTGCCCAACGTGTACGGCGGCCGGGAGAACCTGGACGCGGTGGCCTTCCTCCAGGAGATGAACGCCACCGTCTACCGGCGCTGCCCCGGCGCGGTCACCATCGCCGAGGAGTCCACCGCGTGGGACGGTGTCACCCGCCCCACCCACCAGGTCGGCCCGACCGGCTTCGGCGGCCTCGGCTTCGGCCTGAAGTGGAACATGGGCTGGATGCACGACACGCTGGAGTACATGGCGCACGAGCCGGTGCACCGCAAGTACCACCACAACGAGATGACGTTCTCGATGGTGTACGCGTACAGCGAGAACTACGTCCTGCCCATCTCGCACGACGAGGTGGTGCACGGCAAGCGGGCGCTGGTCGAGAAGATGCCCGGCGACTGGTGGCAGCGGCGGGCCGACCACCGCGCCTACCTCGGCTACATGTGGGCCCACCCGGGCAAGCAACTGCTCTTCATGGGGCAGGAGTTCGCCCAGGGCGCGGAGTGGTCGCACGAGAGCGGCCCGGACTGGTGGCTGCTGGACGAGACCTACTCCGCGGCCGGCGACCACCGCGGGGTGCGCGACCTGGTGCGCGACCTCAACGCGGTCTACACCGCGACGCCCGCGCTGTGGCAGCGCGACACCGACCCGGGCGGCTTCGAGTGGATCGACGGCGGCGCCGCGGAGGACAACACGCTGTCCTTCCTGCGCTACGACACCGCCGGGCGCCCGCTGATGTGCGTCAGCAACTTCTCCCCGGTGGTCCGCCAGGACTACCGGCTCGGCTGCCCCGAAGGGGTCTGGACCGCGGTGCTCAACACCGACGAGACCCGGTACGGCGGCAGCGGCGTGCGGGTGGAGGGGCCGGTCAAGAGCGAGCCGTCGCCCTGGCACGGCCGGCGCCACAGCATCGCGGTGACCGTCCCGCCGCTCGCCACGGTCTGGCTGCGGCCGGCCATCGACTGAGCCGGCCGCGCCGCGGGTGGCCGCGCCGCGCCGGCCGCCCGCGGGTCAGACGTCGGGTCGCAGCGTGCGGCGCAGATGGGCGCGGGCGGACGGCGGCAGGCGGCGGAAGACGGCCTTCGCGGGGGAACGCAGCCGCTCGTCGGCGGCCGCCCGCATCAGCACGGCGCGCCGCAGGGAGGTCTTCTGCGGCGGGGAGACGCGCAGTTGGAGCTGGCCGCCCGGGCCGTTCCAGCCGGCCACGACCATGCGCGGCGGGGTGCCGACGATGGCGAGGCGGGCGGCGTGCCGGCCCGGGTGGCCGGCGCTGCGGGCGCTCGCGGGGAGGGTCACCCGCGGGCGGCGGCCCACGCCCAGCGACTGGACGTCCAGCCACAGTTCGTAGCGCCCGGGGTCCAGGGGGCCGCCGCCGGCGAGGGTGAGCGGGTCGATGACGGTGTCGGCGGCGAGCACGACGTGGCAGCGGCCGTCCCCGGTGTCCTCCAGCCGCGGGCGCAGGTCGTTCTCCGGGTACCAGTACAGGGTCTGCCGGGGGTCCTTGACCAGCACCTCGCCGTGCGCGTACGCGAAGGGGTCCTTGACCTCCCAGGTGTCCTGGCCGGGTATGTCGGCCAGCAGCCCGGGGTCGAGCAGGAGGCGGCCGTCGTTCTGCCGGGCGAGGGTGACCGGGCTGCCGTCGGCGTGCGCCAGCCAGACCCGCAGCGGAAGCGTGAGCCGGCCGCCGTGCCAGCGCGCGGCGCCGACCTCGACGCGCAGCCGGATGTCCTGGGAACGGCGGCCGAGTGCGACCAGCCCGTCGAGGTTGCCCTGCTCCAGCAGGTGGGCCCGCAGCCCCGCGATGCCGGGCAGTCCGGCGGCGACACCGGGCGGGAACTCCTCGCGGGCCAGGTCGCGGACGATCCGGAAGTGGCGCTCCAGTTGCTTGCCGGTGCGCTGGAGCACCCGGGGCTCGGTGACCGGACGGAGGATCTCCACCCGGTAGTTGCGGCGCAGCATGCGGTCCTGGACCTCGCCGGGCTCGGAGCGCTCCTTGACCGCGCGCACCACGTTGCGCAGGTGCCCGTAGTAGTCCTCGGGGCTGGGCGGCCGGCTGCTGTTGTTGCCGCCGTCGCCGCGCCGCTGCCAGTGGTAGACGGGGCGGTCGCCGAGGATGGAGACGGTCCTGGCCAGCGGGTAGGCGCGGGCGAGGAAGAGCTGGTCCTCCAACCGGACCCGGCCCTCGGGGAATTCGATGCCGTGTTCCAGCAGGAAGTCGCGGCGGAACATCTTGTGCGGGGTGAGCGTCTCGAAGAGTTCGGTGTCGTGGACCGAGCAGCGCTCCCGGGTGTGCCGGAAGATGTTCCCGGGCCCCTGCATCTCGCCGTGCGCCTTTCCGAACACGATGTCGGAGCCGTTGCGCACCGCGAGCGCGTGCAGCCGTTCCAGTGCGTCGGGGGCGAGTTCGTCGTCCTGGTCGACGAAGTGCACATACGCGCCCCGGGCCAGTCTGATCCCCACGTTGCGGGGTTTTCCCGGCCAGCCGGAGTTCTCCTGCTCATGCACTCTGACGTGCGGGAACTCCTCGGCCAACCGGGCCAGCCGCTGTGCCGAGTCATCGGTGGAACCGTCGTCGACGTAAATGACCTCATAGGCGTCCGGCCCGATGGTCTGCCCGGTCAGCGACGGAGCGCAACGGTCTATGTACTCTCCGGCGTTGTAAACGGGTACGACAATACTGGCCTTCAGCACGGCAATTCCCCTCCACGCACCACTTGAACGGTGCTTTGCTTGGGAGACTGCCGAACGTGGCGAAGAGTTGTACGGGACTTGACCGGCGGGTGAAGGCACTCGGACGACGGACTCGGGTGACGGGCCTCAAGTGGACGGCCCCGGCGGTCAGTACACCGATTCGGCCTCGTCCATCCGGTCCTCGGGAACGGTCTTGAGGTGGGTGATGGCGTCGGCGAGCGGCACCATCACAATCCGGGTGCCGTGCAGCGCGGTCATGTGCCCGAACGAACCGGCGTGCGCGGCCTCGACCGCGTGCCAGCCGAAGCGGGTGGCCAGCACCCGGTCGTACGGCGTGGGGACACCGCCGCGCTGGATGTGGCCGAGGATGACCGGGCGGGCCTCCTTGCCCAGCCGGGTCTCCAACTCGCGGGCGAGGGTGGTGCCGATGCCGGTGAAGCGCTCGTGGCCGAACTTGTCGATGGCGCCGACGCCGTAGTCCATGGTGTCCTTCGCCGGGTGCGCGCCCTCCGCGACGCAGACCACCGCGAACTTCTTGCCGCGGGCGAAGCGCTTCTCGACCATGTCCACCAGGTCGGCCGGGTCGAAGGGCCGCTCGGGCACGCAGATGCCGTGCGCGCCGCTGGCCATGCCCGCCTCCAGGGCGATCCAGCCCGCGTGCCGGCCCATCACCTCGACCACCATGACCCGTTGGTGCGACTCGGCGGTGGTCTGGAGCCGGTCGATCGCCTCGGAGGCGACGGTGACGGCGGTGTCGAAGCCGAAGGTGCGGTCGGTGCCGTTGATGTCGTTGTCGATGGTCTTGGGCACCCCGACCACCGGCATCCCGGCGTCGGCGAGCATCCGGGCGGCGGTCAGCGTGCCCTCGCCGCCGATCGGGATCAGCACGTCGATGCCGTAGGCGGCGCACAGTTCGTCGGCGTTGTCGGCGGCCTCGCGCAGCCGGGCGCGCTCCAGCCGGGCCGAACCGAGGATGGTGCCGCCGCGGGCCAGGATGCCGCTGACGGAGTTGAGGTCGAGTTCGCGGAACCGGCCTTCGAGCAGGCCGACGAAGCCGTCCTCGAAGCCGATCACCTCGTCCGTATGGCCGGTCAGCGCACGATGCACGACCGATCGGATGACGGCGTTGAGGCCGGGGCAGTCGCCTCCGGCGGTGAGCACTCCGATGCGCATGGGCGATATCTCCAGGAGACACGGATAGCGGTTCGCGGGTCGGGCGCGGGTCCGCACCGGCCTCGCGGGTCGGCAGAACGGGCCCCCGGCGTCACGGGGACTTCGGGATCAGCGTGCACTCCGTGATCCGCCCGACGACGAAGTCGTCCACATTGCGGACGGTCGCCGCCACGATCTCCTCCACGGCGTCCACCGTGAAGTACGCCTGGTGCGAGGTGACCAGCACCTGCGCGAAGGTCAGCAGCCGCGCCAGGGTGTCGTCGGTCATCACCTCCAGGGACTTGTCGTAGAAGAAGACACCGGCCTCCTCCTCGTACACGTCGAGCCCGACCCCGCCGAGCCGGCCCTCGCGCAGCGTGTCCACCAGCGCCCCGGAGTCGATCAGCGCGCCGCGGCTGGTGTTGACCACGATCGCGTCGTCCTTCAGCTCGGACAGCCGCCGGGCGCCGAGCAGGTGGTGGGTGGAGGGCATCAGCGGCACGTGCAGGCTGATCAGGTCGGACTCGCGCAGCAGCCGGTCGAGTTCGACGTACTCCATCCCCATCTCCTGGCACTGCGGGCTGACCGAGATGTCCCAGCCGAGCAGCCGCATGCCGAAGCCGCGGGCGATCGAGGCGAACGCCGAGCCGATCCGCCCGGTGCCGATCACCCCGGCGGTGCGGCCGTGGAAGTCGCGGCCGAGCAGGCCGTCCAGCCGGAAGTCGAAGTCGCGGGTGCGCGAGGCGGCCCGCACGATCCGGCGGTTGAGCGCCATCGCCAGCGCCCACGCGAACTCCGCCACCGCGTACGGGGAGTAGCGCGCCACCCGGGCCACGGTCAGGCCCAGCCGCTCGGCGTGCGCGAGGTCGATGTTGTTGTAGCCGGTCGAGCGCTGGGCGATCAGCCGGGTGCCGCCACGCACCAGCGCCTCCAGCGCGGGCGCGTCCAGGACCGCGTTGACGCTGGTCGACACCGCTTCGTAGCCCGCGGCGAGCGGCAGGGTGTCGGCGGTCAGGACGGTCTCCAGGCAGCGGACCTCGTGCCGCGGCGCGAAGGCGCGCTCCAGCAGGGGCCGTTCGTCGCGCTGCACTCCGGTGGCCAGGACCTCCATGGCACCGCCCTCCCTCTTCACTCCCCCTCACTCTACGTGCACAGCCGGTTCCGCCGGCCGGACCCGCCGGAGCCGCCGGGGCGCGCCCGGCCGGCTGAGCCGAACGGCCCAGCGCACCGTCCGTCCCCCGACGCGTCCCCGGTATGCCCCGCCCTGGTCGGGCATTCGCCCGGTTGGCGCGTTAGCGTCTGCTGTACGTACGCGCGATCTGCGCACGTACGCACCTACACACACCGCGCGGGCCGGGGCCGGCCCGCGGCACGGGTTCGGCAGGAACGGAGCACAGGGGTGACGCGCAGCGTCTATGTCACGGGCATCGGCCGTGGCGACGGCCGCCAGGTCGTGGAGCTCGGAATAATGGAGCTGCTGACCCGGCAGGTGGACCGGGTCGGGATCTACCGCCCGCTGGTCCATGACACCCCCGACCGGATCTTCGAACTGCTGCGCGGCCGCTACCGGCTCGCCCAGGACCCGGCGACGTTCTTCGGCATGGGATACGAGGAGGCCGCCGCGCTCCAGGCCGAACAGGGCCAGGAGGCGCTGACCGCGCGGCTGGTCGAGGGCTATCTGCGGGTCGCCCGGAGCTTCGAGACGGTGCTGATCCTCGGCTCGGACTTCGCCGCCACCAACCTGCCCGCCGAGCTGGGGGTCAACGCCCGGCTGGCGAACGAGTGCGGCGCGTCGGTGCTGCCGGTGATCGGCGGCCGCGACCAGAGCGCCGAGTCGGTGGTCGCCGAGGTCCGCAACGCCCACCACGCCTACACCAACCTCGGCTGCGACGTGATCGCGATGATCGCCAACCGGGTGGACCCGGCGCAGCTCGACGCCGCGACCGACCAGTTGCGGCGCAGCCTGGACGTACCGGTGTACGTGCTGCCCGACGAGCCGGCGCTGTCGGCGCCGACGGTCCGGCAGATCGTGGAGACGCTGGGCGCGGAGGTGCTGCTCGGCGACGACGCGGGGCTGGCCAGGGACGCGCTGGACTTCGTCTTCGGCGGTGCGATGCTGCCGACGTTCCTGCCGGCGCTGACCACGGGCTGCGTGGTGGTCACCCCGGGCGACCGCGCCGACCTGATCATAGGGTCGCTGGCGGCGCACTCGGCCGGGTCGCCGCCGATCGCGGGCGTGCTGCTGACGCTGGGCGAGAAGCCCGGCCCGGACATCCTCCAGCTCGCCGACCGGCTGGCGCCCGGCACGCCGGTGGTGGCGGTGCCGACCGGGTCGTTCCTCACCGCGACCGAGCTGTTCGGCCTGGACGGCAAGCTCGGCGCGGGCACCCCGCGCAAGGCGGAGACCGCGCTCGGCCTGTTCGAGACGCACGTGGACACCGCCGAGCTGACCGACCGGCTGTCGGTGGCCCGCTCCGCGCGGGTCACCCCGATGATGTTCGAGCACGCGCTGCTGGAGCGGGCCAGGTCCGACAAGCGGCGGATCGTGCTGCCGGAGGGCGCCGAGGAGCGCATCCTGCGGGCCGCCGAGGTGCTGCTGCGCCGGGGCGTGTGCGAGCTGACCCTGCTCGGCGAGGAGGACGTGGTCCGCAAGAAGGCCGGCGACCTCGGCATCGGCCTGGACGACCCGGCGCTGGACATCGTCGATCCGCACACCTCGCCGCTGAGGGACCGTTTCGCCGCCCTGTACGCCGAGCTCCGCGCGCACAAGGGCATCAGCTACGAGCTGGCGTACGACGTGGTCGCCGACGTGTCGTACTTCGGCACCCTGATGGTGCAGGAGGGCCTGGCCGACGGCATGGTCTCGGGCGCGGTGCACTCCACGGCCGCCACGATCCGCCCGGCCTTCGAGATCATCAAGACCCGGCCGGGCGCGGCCATCGTCTCGTCGGTGTTCTTCATGTGCCTGGCCGACCGGGTGCTGGTCTACGGCGACTGCGCGGTGAACCCGGACCCGGACGCCGAGCAGCTCGCGGACATCGCGATCCAGGCGGCGGGTACCGCGGCGCGCTTCGACGTGCAGCCGCGGGTGGCGATGCTGTCGTACTCCACCGGCACCTCCGGCTCCGGCGCCGACGTGGACAAGGTGCGGGCCGCCACCGACCTGGTCCGCGCGCAGCGGCCCGACCTGCTGGTCGAGGGCCCGATCCAGTACGACGCGGCGGTCTCCCCGGTGGTCGCCGCCACCAAGCTGCCCGGTTCCGCGGTGGCCGGCCAGGCCACGGTGCTGGTCTTCCCCGACCTCAACACCGGCAACAACACCTACAAGGCCGTGCAGCGCTCGGCCGGCGCGGTCGCGGTCGGCCCGGTCCTGCAGGGGCTGCGCAAGCCGGTGAACGACCTGTCCCGGGGCGCGCTGGTGCAGGACATCGTCAACACGGTCGCGATCACCGCGATCCAGGCCCAGGGGGACCCCCGGTGACAGCGGCGACCCGCGTACTCGTGCTCAACTCCGGCTCCTCGTCGGTGAAGTACCAGCTGCTCGACATGGCCGACCACTCCCGGCCCGCGGCCGGCGTGGTGGAGCGGATCGGCGAGGAGGGCGGCGTCGCCGACCACGCCGAGGCGCTGCGGCAGGTCGCGCGGCAGCTCGACGAGCAGGGCCTGGGCCTGGACTCGCCGGCGCTCGCCGCGGTCGGGCACCGGGTGGTGCACGGCGGTACCCGGTTCACCGAGCCGACCCTGATCACCGACGAGGTGGTCGCCGAGATCGAGAAGCTGGTGCCGCTCGCGCCGCTGCACAACCCGGCGAACATCACCGGCATCAAGGTCGCCCGCGAGCTGCGCCCCGACCTGCCGCAGGTGGCGGTCTTCGACACCGCCTTCCACGCCACCATCCCGGAGGCCGCGGCCCGCTACGCGATCGACGCGGCCACCGCCGACCGGTACGGCATCCGCCGCTACGGCTTCCACGGCACCTCGCACGCCTACGTCTCCCGGGCCACGGCCGCGCTGCTCGGCAGGGAGCCCGCCGAGGTCAACGTGATCGTGCTGCACCTGGGCAACGGTGCCTCGGCGTCGGCGGTGCGGGGCGGGGAGTGCGTGGACACCTCGATGGGCATGACGCCGCTGGAGGGCCTGGTGATGGGCACCCGCTCGGGCGACATCGACCCGGCGGTGGTCTTCCACCTGGAGCGGGTCGGCGGGATGGGCAGCGACGAGATCGACGCCCTACTCAACAAGCGGTCCGGCCTGCTGGGCCTGTGCGGCGACAACGACATGCGGGAGATCGGCCGCCGGATGGGCGAGGGCGACCCGGCCGCCCGGCTCGCCTTCGACGTCTACGTCCACCGGCTGCGCCGCTACGTCGGCGCGTTCACCGCGGTGCTCGGGCGGGTCGACGCGATCGCGTTCACCGCGGGCGTCGGCGAGAACTCCGCCGCGGTCCGCGCCGCCGCCCTGCGCGACCTGGAGGCCCTGGGCATCGCGCTCGACCCGGTGCACAACGCGGTCCGCGCCGGCGGCGCCCGGCTGATCTCCACCGCCGCCAGCCGGGTGGCGGTGGCGGTGGTCCCCACTGATGAGGAGTTCGAGATCGCGCGGGATACTTACCGCTTGGTGAGCGGTTGAGGACTGACACCCAGATTATTCCGGAGCGGAACAAACCGATAGGATAGCGCCCATGCGCCGAGCCAAGATCGTCTGCACCCTGGGTCCCGCCGTCGACTCGTATGACCAGCTCAAGACGCTGGTCGACGCCGGTATGAACGTGGCCCGCCTCAACTTCAGCCACGGCAGCCACGCCGAGCACGAGAACCGGTACCAGCGCGTGCGCAAGGTCGCCGAGGAGACCGGCCGAGCGGTCGGCATCCTCGCCGACCTCCAGGGGCCGAAGATCCGGCTGGCCACCTTCGCCGACGGACCGGTCGAGCTGGTGGCCGGCGACGAGTTCGTCATCACCACCGAGGAGGTGCCCGGGGATCGGACGATCTGCGGCACCACCTACAAGGGCCTGCCCGGCGACGTCTCGCAGGGCGACCCGATCCTGATCAACGACGGCAACGTGGCCCTGCGGGTCATCGAGGTCGAGGGCTCCCGGGTCCGCTCGCTGGTGGTCGAGGGCGGAGTGATCTCCGACCACAAGGGCATCAACCTGCCCGGTGCCTCGGTGAACGTGCCCGCGCTGTCCGAGAAGGACATCGAGGACCTGCGGTTCGCGCTGCGGATGGGCGTCGACATGGTCGCGCTCTCCTTCGTCCGGGACGCCAAGGACGTGCGCGACGTGCACCGGGTGATGGACGAGGAGGGCCGCCGGGTCCCGGTCATCGCCAAGGTGGAGAAGCCGCAGGCGGTGGAGAACATGGAGGACGTCGTCATGGCGTTCGACGCCGTGATGGTGGCCCGTGGCGACCTCGCGGTGGAGTACCCGCTGGAGCGGGTGCCGGTGGTGCAGAAGCGGCTGATCGAGCTGTGCCGCCGCAACGCCAAGCCGGTGATCGTGGCGACCCAGATGATGGAGTCGATGATCACCAACTCCCGGCCGACCCGCGCCGAGGCGTCCGACGTGGCCAACGCGATCCTGGACGGCGCGGACGCGGTGATGCTGTCGGCGGAGTCCTCGGTCGGCAAGTACCCGATCGAGACGGTCAAGACGATGTCGCGGATCGTGGAGGCCGCCGAGGAGGAGCTGCTCTGCCGCGGGCTCCAGCCGCTGGCGCCGGGCAAGAAGCCCCGCACCCAGGGCGGCGCGGTGGCCCGCGCGGCGGCCGAGCTGGCCGACTTCCTCGACGCGCGCACCCTGGTGGCGTTCACCAAGTCCGGTGACACCGCCCGCCGGCTGGCCCGCTACCGGGTGCCCGAGCCGGTGGTCGCGTTCACCACCGACCCCGCCACCCGCAACCAGCTCGCGCTGACCTGGGGCGTCGAGACGTTCGTGGTCGAGCACGTCGACAACACCGACGCGATGGTGGAGCTGGTGGACCGGGAGATGCTCAAGCTCTCGGAGTACGCCAAGGGCGACACCGTCATCATCACGGCCGGCTCCCCGCCCGGCGTGCCCGGCACCACCAACCTGGTCCGGGTGCACCACCTCGGGAACTGACGGCGCGACGACCAGCGGCCACGCACCCCTGTGGGAGGGGGTACGTGGCCGCTGCTGTTCGCCGGACCGTGGGAACGCTAGGGCTGGTCGGGCAGCACCTGCATGCCGGGCACGTGCAGGTTGCCGCCGAACTGGCCGGCGTTGATGACCGTCACGTCGGTGAAGAACAGCTCCGGCAGGGTCAGCGGCGGCGGCGCCTTCGGGGTGAAGGTGATCGGGATCAGGCCGAGCAGATTGCCGCTGAGCGACTCCGTGTAGAGCGTCGTGGTGCCGCCGGTGATCGTGGACGTGGAGCCCTTGGCGGCCTTGACCTCGGTGTGGCCCTTGCCGTTCGCGCCGACCACGAACTGGTCGAGGTCGCCGATGTCGATGCCGCTGGTGGTGAACTTCAGGACGTCCTTGATCTCACCGCTGGCCGTCTTCACCTGCACGATGCCGTCGTAACTGAGGCCGTGCAGGGTCAGGATGCTGCTCTTGAGCACCCAGGGCTGATCCGGCAGAAGGGGGATGCCCCCTTCGGTCTTCGCGTCGTCGAGCGCCTTGGCGTCGTACGTCGGGCAGGGGTAGCCCTGCTTGCCGTCGGAGCCGGCCGTGGACGAGGGCGAGGGGCTGGCCGTCGGCTTCGGGGTCGCGGTGGCGTCCTTGAGCGCCTTGGCGGCCTTCTTGGCGGCGTCCGTGGTGCTCTTGCCCGCGTCCTTGGCGGCCTTCTCGCCGCTGTCCTTCGCGCCGCCCGCGTCCGAGCCGCCGCTGGGCGACGGGTCCGGCTTCGGCGCGGAGGTGGTCGGCGCCGGGGTCGGGCTCGTCGTGGTGGGCGCGGGGGTCGGGTCGGTCTTCTTGCCGCCGCCCAGCAGCCCGTTGAGCAGGTCGCCGAGGCCCAGCGGGTCCAGCGGGTTGTACGACGAGGTCGGGCTCGCCGTGGGCGTCGGGGCGGTGGTGGCCGTGGACTTGGTGTCCTTGGCCGCGCTGTCGCCCGAGGCGCTCGGACTGGCGCTCGGGGACGGCTTGTCGCCCTCCGGGCTGGCCGACGGCGAGGGCGTGCCCGAGCCGTCCTTGGCGCCGTCCTTGCCGGTCGACCCGGACTTCGCGTCCTTTCCGCTCTTGTCCGCCTTCTTGGCGTCCTTGGTGTCCTGCCCGCTCGCCGTCGGGGACGGCGTGTCGGACTGGGAGACGCAGGCGCCGGGTGCGAAGGACGGGGTCGAGGGCTCGTCGGCCTGGGCGAGGTGCGGAGTCAGGCCCATGCCCATCAGCACCGCCGTCGGCATCGCGGCGAGCGCCACCGCCTTCCCGGCGGGGACATGCAGCTTGGTCAGCAGCGACTTGCGCGGAGCCGCGTGGCGCGGCCCCGAGGTCGCCCTGACGCGTGGCCCGTCGCTCGTGGCCGGCTGAGCGTCGTCACCCAGCACGGTGCCTCCCGTTCTCCTTGGTGGTCTCTTCGTCGCCGCGGCCGCCGGCGAGCACCGGCTCCTCGGCACGTTGCGGCTCGTCGCCCCGCGCCTGCGCGGGCACGAACGGCTCGTCCGGCCGCGTGGTGTCCGGGGTGCCCTGGTCCTCGCCCGCCGGGCCCGGGTCGCCGTCGGGCAACTCGGCCTTCTCACCGGGCTCGTCAGTCGCCGGGACGCCGGGCGCCCAGGACACGGCGAGCGCGCCGCCGAGCAGCGCGAGCAGGAAGCCCATCAGGAAGCCGCCGACGTTGGACTTCGGCAGCGACACCAGGGCGAGCAGGATCGAGGCGACGCCGGAGAAGATCCGTACCGCGGGCTGGAACCACATGGTCAGGCCCAGCACGAACAGCAGGACACCGATGATCAGCGAGGCGGACCCGGTGGTGGTGGACATCCGCACGGTCAACTGGCCGAGCGTGAGGTCCGCGTACGGGAAGTACGCGATGGGCAGGCCCGCGAGGAGGGTCAGCAGTCCGGCCCAGAAGGGGCGTTGCCACCTCCAGTGGCGGAACGCCAGGCGTCCGTAGCGGAACCGGGCACTCAGTCCTGTCGACTCGGCGCTCATCGAAAACAGCTCCCTGGGACTGGCTTGGTGCGGTGGAAATACGTTCGGCGGCCGGGGCGAGCCGCGACCGGCGCGACTCGCCCGTGGCCACTCGGCGCGGCTTTCGCCAGGTCGCCTAGTAGCACTCGACTCCGGAACCGGAGCCCTTCTTCACGCTCATGCTCAGACCGGCGAGCTTGAAGGTGCCGGCACTGGTCGCCCAAGCGGTCTGGTCCACGTCCGTCAGGACGGCCCGGTCGGCCTCCTGCGCGAACGAACCCGGGTCGGCCTTGTCGCCCGACGCGATCCCGGGGCCCTTGTGGCTGTCCCCCGCCGCGACACCGATGTTGATGTCGTAGAAGGTCGCATCCGCGTTGAGCTGGTTCAGGTCGATGTAGAGGTTGCTGGCCTTGACCTTCTTGCCGTGGTTTCCCGCGGTGAGCCGCAACGTCACATCGCCGACCAGCGGGACGTTCGGCAGCACCACCGACTGGCAAAGGCCGGTGATGGTGGCCGACTTGAAGGCCGACACCGCGACCGGCTGAGCCTTGCCGTCGTGCTGGACGTCGACCGCGCCGTACTGGATGAACCCGGTGCCGTTCAAGGTGTCGGCGTGCACCTTGAACTCCTGGCCCGACACGCTGAAGGACGCGGCCAGCGCCCCTTGCGCCAGTGCCACGCCTATCGCGGCCGAGGCCGCGATACTCGGCACCATGACGACGGCGAACCGCCGCCATCTGGTACCGCCACGAACGAGCGACTCCATACTTCCTCCTTCTCGGACGTACATCTCCGGCCGGATCGTTCAGGCCCGGCCCGGGATGGGAGAAGTGCTACGTCCTCGGAAAGGAGAGCGCCGGTGGTCGGTGAGCCGTCCCTCCCAGGGGAGTACGGACGGCGGTGTCCGAACGCCGGCGATCACCCCCGAGCGACAACCACTGGCCACGCTCTCGCGCAACCTTGCGGGACAGGCTCCATCCGGTTCCATCCGTGGACGGAGACCCCCCTGTCCCGGGGCGGCGGCGATCACCGCACACCCCGCCCGGCGGGGACCCGTTACCCGTCGTACCGACTGGCGGCCGGACGCACGGTTACGGGACCGAGCTTGGCCGATCGTGGTCCATTCGGAGCCGGTGCACAAGGGGGTTCGTTACCAGCGAGTAACGGCAGAGCGTCACCAACATGATCGCCAGGGCGCTTTATATGACGCTGCGTGACCGAATTCGGGGGGAGCGAATCCGGCATCACCGGACAACAACTCGCAAAGGGGGGCGGGCTTCCTACCGGAAGTAACAGCGGCCGCCCATTGTCACGGTTTGATAAAGTGCGGCCGCCGTGTCGCTAAATCCCTGAGTACGCGAAGCCCGCCGCGCCGGTCAGAACAGCACCCTGGCAAGGGCGGTACGCGCCGCGGCCACCCGCGGGTCGTCCGGGCCGATCACCTCGAACATCTCCAACAGCCGCAGCCGCGCCCGGTCGCGGTCCTCGCCCGCGGTGCGCCGCACGGTGTCCACCAGCCGCCCGAAGGCGTCCTCGACGTGACCGCCGACCAGGTCGAGGTCGGACGCGGCGAGTTGGGCGTCGATGTCGTCGGGCGCGTCGGCCGCCGCCCGGCGCACCTGCTGCGGGTCGGCACCCTCCACCCGCTGCAACAACTCGGCCTGCGCCAGGCCCAACTTGGCCTCGGCGTTGGCCGGCTCGTCGGCGAGCACGTTCTTGTACGCCTGGACGGCGCCGGCCAGGTCGCCCGCGTCCAGCGCCTCGTGCGCCGCGCCGAGCGCGAGCTCCTGCGGGGTGGCGGGGCGGGGCGGGGCCTCCTCGGCGGGCTCCTCGGCCGCGTCGCCGGGGTCCACCTCGGCGCCGACGATGCCGAACCGCTGCTCGGCGACCGCGATCACCTGGTCGAGCACCTCGGTGATCTGCTCCTCGGGGGCGGCGCCCTGGAAGAGCGGCATCGCCTGCCCGGCCAGCACCGCGAAGACCGCCGGCACCCCCTGGACACCGAACTGCTGGAAGAGCATCTGGTTGGCGTAGACCTCGGCCGTGGCGAGGACGAAGCGCCCCCGGTACTGGCCGGCCAGCCGCTCCAGCACCGTGTTGAGCTGCTTGCTCTGCTCGGCCTGATCGGCCCAGAAGCTGATGACGACCGGGACCTCGGCGGAGCGCTGCAGGACATCGCTCTCGAAGGTCGCCTCGGTCACCTCGATGACGAGCGGGGAGGCGGGGGCGGCGCCCGGGCCGGCCTCCTGGCGTTGTGCCCTGGCCTGCTCGGCCTTCGCCTTGGCCTCAGTGGCCGCCTTCACCGCGGCGAGGTCGACCACGCCGCTCATGGACATGTTCCGTGGCTGCATGAGGCAATCCTCCCCCCTCGCGGAGCAAAGCGTGTACAGACCCCGGGACCCGCCGGCTTGCGGGCACCGGGGATGGTCCCCGGCGCGGCGGTGAGACCGCCGCGGAACGTGCTGGGTACGGAATCCCCGTCCGTACGGTGTGGCTGTCGCGTCGGTGGGCCGCGTGGTCCACCCTTTCGCTACGAGTCGTAGCGTAACTGCCGGGCACGGGCCGCGTGGTGGCGGGCGTTGTGACAACCGTCACTCGACCCACGAAGGCTACTGGCCGGTATGGTCCGGCCTATGCCCCCCACTCCCCCGGCCCACTCGCACAAACGAACCGGCCGGCCCAGAAGTGCCGAGGCGGACCGCGCGATCCTGGACGCGACCCGCGCGGCACTGGTGGAGTTGGGCTTCGGCGGGTTGACGCTCGGCGACGTGGCGGCCCGCGCGGGCGTGGCGAAGACCACCTTGTACCGGCGCTGGGCGGGCAAGAACGAGCTGGTGGTGGACGCGCTCGCGGCGCTGTTCGAGGAGCAGTTGGAGCTGCCGGACCGCGGCAGCCTGCGAGCCGACATCGAGGGCGTGGTGCTGCGCTTCGCCGGACTGCTCAACCGCCCGGAGACCCGGACCTCGTTGATGGCGGTGGTCTCCGAGGCGAGCCACGACGAGGCGCTGCGGGAGCGCATCCGGGAGGCGATCGTCGACCGGCAGAAGCACCTGGTGCTGCTGGGGCGGGCCCGCGCGCAGTCGCGCGGCGAGCTGCCCGGCGACGAGGGCGCCGCGGACCCGGCCCGCGACGACCTGATCTTCGACGTGGTGGCGGGCGCGGTGGTGCACCGGGTGATGGTCAGCTCGGAGCCGGTCGACCAGGAGTGGGCCGACCGGCTGGCCCGGCTGCTGGTGGGCGGCCTGACCGCGAACCCGGGCTGCTGAGGCCGGGTCCACCGCCCGTCCGGGCCAATGCGGCGCCGGCCCGGTGTCCAGGCCGGCGCGCGCTCCCGCCGGCCCGCCGCCCCTCGGTCCACCTCCACCTCGGCCCACGCCGCCCCGGCCCGCCGCCGCCTCAGCCTGCCTCCGCCTCCACACCCGCGACGAAGTGGTCGAACTCGCCGGCCTTGACGCCCTTCACGAAAGCCTCCCACTTCGCGGGCGTGGTCACCGCCACCACCTCAGGCCGCTCTGTCTCGCGGATGTAGATCAACCCGTCGTCACCGACGGTCGCTTCGAGGGACACCAGGTTCCTTCCTCGGAGATGCCGGTTGAGTGCGTACGAGGTTACGGGCGTTGCAGCCCGTAGCATCCCGTGATCAACTCGGCTTCAGGAAGGGGGTGTTGGTCTGTTCGGGTGACGTCCGATCAGAATCGGGCCGGCTCCGTGTACGATCCCCACTCGTCGCGCAGCACGCCGCAGACCTCACCGAGCGTGGCCTCGGCCCGGATCGCGGTCAGCATCGGCTCGATCATGTTGGACCCGTCGCGGGCGGCGGCGAGCATCGCGTCGAGCGCGGCGCGCACCGCCGTGTCGTCGCGGGCCGCCTTGCGGTCGGCCAGCGCCCGCACCTGCTCGCGCTCCACCTCGTGGCTGACCCGCAGGATCTCCAGGTCGCCGGTGACCGAGCCGGTGTGGCAGTTGACGCCCACCACCTTCTTCTCGCCCTTCTCCAGCGCCCGCTGGTAGCGGAAGGCGGACTCGGCGGTCTCCCCGGTGAAGTAGCCGTCCTCGATGCCGCGCAGGATGCCCGAGGTGATCGGGCCGATCGGGTGCTGCCCGCTCGGCACCGCCTTGGCGCCCAGCTCCCTGATCCGCTCGAAGATCTTCTCGGCGTCCGCCTCGATCCGGTCGGTCAGCGCCTCCACGTACCAGGAGCCGCCGAGCGGGTCGGCCACGTTGGCCACCCCGGTCTCCTCCATCAGCACCTGCTGGGTGCGCAGCGCGATCTCGGCGGCCTGCGCGCTGGGCAGCGCCAGCGTCTCGTCCAGCGCGTTGGTGTGCAGCGAGTTGGTGCCGCCGAGCACCGCCGACAGCGCCTCGACCGCGGTGCGCACCACGTTGTTGTACGGCTGCTGGGCGGTGAGCGAGACGCCCGCGGTCTGGGTGTGGAAGCGCAGCCACTGCGCCTTGTCGGAGGTGGCGCCGTACTCGTCGCGCATCCAGCGGGCCCAGATCCGGCGGGCGGCCCGGAACTTGGCGATCTCCTCGAAGAAGTCCAGGTGCGCGTCGAAGAAGAAGGAGAGCCCGGGCGCGAAGGTGTTGACGTCCAGTCCGCGGGAGAGGCCGAGCTCCACGTAGCCGAAGCCGTCGGCGAGGGTGTACGCCAGCTCCTGCGCGGCCGTGGAGCCCGCCTCGCGGATGTGGTAGCCGGAGACCGACAGCGGCTTGTACGCGGGGACGGAGCGCGCGCAGTGCTCCATCAGGTCGCCGATCAGCCGCAGGTGCGGGTCGGGCGCGAAGAGCCACTCCTTCTGCGCGATGTACTCCTTGAAGATGTCGGTCTGGAGGGTGCCGTTGAGCACGCCGGGGTCCACGCCCTGGCGCTCGGCGGCGACCAGGTACATGCAGAAGACCGGCACGGCCGGGCCGGAGATCGTCATCGAGGTGGTGACGTCGCCGAGCGGGATGCCGCCGAAGAGCACCTCCATGTCGGCGGCGGAGTCGATCGCCACGCCGCAGTGCCCGACCTCGCCGAGCGAGCGCGGGTCGTCGGAGTCGCGGCCCATCAGCGTCGGCATGTCGAACGCGACGGACAGGCCGCCGCCGCCCGCCTCCAGGATCATCTTGTACCGCTCGTTGGTCTGCTCGGCGTTGCCGAAGCCGGCGAACTGGCGGATGGTCCAGGTCCGGCCGCGGTAGCCGGTGGCGTGCAGGCCGCGGGTGAAGGGGTACTCACCCGGCCAGCCGATGCGGTCGAAGCCCGGCACGTCGGCGCCGGGCGGTGGCCCGTACACCGGCTGCACGGGGTCACCGGAGAGGGTGGTGAAGTCGGCGTCCCGGGTGCGCGCTGAGTCGTAGCGCGCCTGCCAGCGCCGGCGGCCTGTCTCGATCTCGTGGGCGTCCATGCCTCAAATTTACTTGGACGTCCTACTAAATGTCGACGGGAAGCCGACCCGCACTCGGGTGAAGCCGAGGGATACGCCCCTGACCTGCGACGGAGCGGCAGGTCAGGGTGAAATACCGGTCAGACCTCGACCGGCTCGGCAGCCTTCTCGGCGCCGATCACCTTCGGGGCCAGCTCGCGGCTGACGCGGCGCTCGACGAAGAAGGCCGCGGTCGGCACGGTGCCGGCCAGCAGCACCCAGACCATCCGGCCCAGCGGCCACTTCGCCTTGGTGCACAGGTCGAAGGCGAAGATGAGGTAGACCACGTAGAGCCAGCCGTGGGCGAAGCCCACGATGCCGGTGGCGGTGCTCGCGCCGTCGATGTGGAGCACGTACTCGGCGATGACGCTGAGGGTGAGCACGATCAGCAGCACACCCGTCACGTAGGCCATCACCCGGTAGCGGGTCAACACGCTGGATTTCATGGGTACGAGCGTAAACCGCCCGGAAACTCCCCCCGACTCCGGGGCGGCCCCGCAGACCCCGTGCTGCTCAGGGCCCCCACCCCCGCGTGCACGGGCGCCCGCCCCCACGCCTCACCGCTCGGGCGCCGGCCCTCATCCCTCCGGCTGGAAGTCGCCCGCCGCTATCCGCAGCGGGCGCAGCAGCGCGAAGATCTCGCCGCACTCCTCCTCGTCGTAGACGCCGAGGCCGAACTCCATCGCCATCAGGTCGCGGGTCGCGGACTCGACGATCTCCCGGCCCTTGCCGGTGATGGAGGCGAGGGTGCCGCGCCCGTCGTTGGGGTTGGGGCGCTTGTCGACGAGGCCGGCGGAGACCAGCCGGTCGACGGTGTTGGTCACGGAGGTGGGGTGCACCATCAGCCGCTCGCCGATCTTGGACATCGGCAGCTCGCCCTCCTTGGAGAAGGTGAGCAGCACCAGCGCCTCGTACCGGGCGAAGGTGAGGCCGTACGGCTTGACCACCGCGTCGACCTGGCCGAGCAGGATCTGCTGGGCGCGCATGATGGAGGTGATGGCGGACATCGAGGGCACACCGCCCCAGTGCCGCGTCCACAGCTCGTCGGCGCGGGCGATGGGGTCGAAGGGCAGGCTCAACGGCTTTGGCACGCCCCCGAGCCTACCCGCCGGTCACATACCGGGCACAGGTGTCCACCGTGTGGGCACTACCGCAGGCGTGCGGCGCGCAGTTGATCGGCCACCGGCTGCAGGGCCTCGCGGTAGGCGGCGAGCGCGCCGGGGGCGAGCAGGTCGATGAAGTGCTCCCGGACCGAGGCGACATGGCGCGGGGCGACCTGGCGCATGGTGGCCCAGCCCTCGTCGGTGAGGACCGCGTACAGCCCGCGGCGGTCGGACTCGCAGTCCACCCGGCGGACCAGGCCAGCGGTCTCCATCCGGGTGATCTGGTGGGAGAGCCGGCTCTTCGACTGGAGCGTGCACTTCGCCAGATCGCTCATCCGCATCCGGCGGTCGGCGGCCTCGGAGAGGTTGACCAGGATCTCGTAGTCGTTGTTGGTCAGGCCGAACGGCTGGAGGTCGCGCTCGAGTTGGTACATGAGCAGGCGGCTGACGTCCAAGTGAAGGCGCCAGGCCCGCTGTTCGTCCTCGTTGAGCCAGGTGGTCGTGTCACCCGCGGTCTCGGTCTCCATGGTCCCCATGGCCCCTATGCTACCGGGAGTTGCACCTCGTTCGATCACCAGGGTAGCCGTGTGGTCACCCTGAGGAACGAGCGCGCGGACGCGGGGGTTACGCCCCGGGGTGCGCCCGGGCGTCGGTCAGGTCGTCACGTGCCCGGCTCGGGCCCCGCGCCGGTGGCGCGTTCGGCGAGCACCGACTCGGTCGACTGGAGCAGCACCTGCCCGGCGCCGACGAACTCGTACTGGTGCTCCTCGCCCGACGCGCCCCCTATCCCGGTCATCGCCCGGATACCGCCGAGCACGCCGCGCAGGTACGCGTGGTCGTAGTGGTGGCAGGGCGAGGGGCAGTCGGCCCAGCCGACGAGCGCCTGCGGGTCGACCCGGATCGGCGGCTCCACGAAGTGCACGGCGCCGTTGGAGGCGGCCACGAACTTGCCGGTGCCGATGAGGGTGAGGAAGCCCGGGATGATCGACTGCTTCAGCGACAGGCCGGGTTGGAAGGCGAGCAGGTTGCCCGAGCGGATGGTGAGGTTGCCCTCGTCGAGGTCGTAGGAGTTGATGTCGTACGACCGGTCGGCGAGCAGCATCTTGCCGCGGCCCTGCGCGACCACCCACTCGGCGGCGTGCATCGGCGAGTGGAAGTTCTCCGCGATGAGGTGGTCCAGCGGGCCCGCGCCGATCGCCTGGAAGTCGATCTGCCCGAAGAAGGCGATCATCTTCCCCTTCTGAAGGAACCACTGGCCGTCCAGGTCCACGCTGAAGGCGTACGGGTTGACGTTGTCGTTCGACGGCAGCGTCCACGCGTCATGGACCACCGGCCCGCCCGGCGCCTGTGGCGGCACGGAAGGCGGCGACGAGGGCGGGGGCGGAGGCGTGGAAGCGCCCGCGTGTCCGTGGAACTCCGGGGACGTCACAGCTTCTCCTCCGACGCCTGTACGTACACCGTGCCGTTGCCGGACAGCTCCAGCTGGAACGCCTCGCCCGAGCCGCGGCCGACCATCTCGCGCCAGCCGAGCGCGGTGGTCAGCTTGTTGCGGACGTCGCCGTGGTGCGCGACATACGCCTGCGGGTCGACATGGACCGGGCCCCGGGCGGTGATCGGCAGCTCGATGACGCCGCCGTGCGCCATGAACGCGACCGAGCCCTTTCCCGCCAGCGTGGTGGTGAACAGGCCCTGGCCGGTGACCTGGCCGCGGATCACGCCCATCACACCGCCCTGCGAGCCCATGAACATCGTGCCCTGCCGGAGCGAGCCGTCGAAGGCGAGCAGCCGGTCGGCCTCCACGTAGAGCGTCTCGCCGGTGAGGTCCACGGTGTGGATGTGGTGGCCGCCGTGGCCGAACATCACCGAGCCCGGCGGGGTCCCGCCGGGGCCACCGGGCCCGACCGGCACCTCCACGGTCATCAGCGGGGTGGCCTCGTTGGCCACGCGGCGGCCGATCATGGACATCACCCCGCCCTGGCCGCCGGTGATGCTGGGCGTGAAGGTGACGGGGCCGCGGTAGGCGAGCATGGCGCCGCGCTGGCTGAACACCCGCTGCCCGGGCGCGATGTGCGCCTCGACCATCTTCGAGTTGATCCGGGTGAACGGCACTACAGCTGCCCCCCGACCGTGACGCGCTCGCTGGGCTGGACGTAGACCAGGCCCTCGCCCTCGAAGCGGAGCTGGAAGCTCTCGCCCGAGCCCTCGCCGATCAGGGTGCGCCAGCCGACCGCGGCCTGGAGCTGCTGGCGCAGGCCCCCGGTGTGCGCGATGTACGCGCCCGGGTCGACCACGAGCGGGGTCTGCGCGCTGACCCGCAGCACGATCGCCGGGCCGTCGGACATGATCGCGGCCTGGCCGCTGCCCTCGACGGTGGTGGTGAACAGGCCGTTGCCCTGGGAGGCGCCGCGCAGCCCGGTGAAGGTGGTGCCGGTGCGCAGCGACGGCTCGGTGACCAGCAGGTTCGACGCCTCGACGTAGAGCTTCTCGCCGCTGAGCCGGACCAGGTTGATCTCGGTGGCGCGGTCGGCGAAGTAGCAGGTGCCGTGGCCCTTGACCTCCATGACGGCCATCGACTCACCGGTGATGCGGCGGGTCATCAGGCCGCGCAGGCCCTCGCCGCCGCCGGTCATCTTCTTGAAGGTCATCTCGCCGTCGTAGGCGACCATGGCGCCGTTCTTCGCCTTGACCGCGTCGCCCGCCAGGTCGACGGCGAGCACGCGGGTGCCCTGCAACCGGAAGTTGGCCATGGGTCACACGGTATCGGCCGACGGGCGGCGCCGGACCGGAAGCGGCGCCTTGCCGGCGTCGTCCTGACCGCCGAACAGCCCGCCGGCCGGCGTGCCCGCGGTGTCCGCCGCGCCCGCCGCCGCCTCGACCTCGATCAGCGACTCCCCGCGCCGGGCCGCCTCGAACGCCGCGTGGCCGCCGCGCAGCCCGAACAGCCGCTTGCCGATGAGGATGTAGAGCACCGCGACGACGTTCAGCGCGAGCGTGCCGACCTTGAACCCGCTCATCTTCTCGGTGAGCTCGTAGACCTCGATCGGCAGGAACGCGGCGGTGGCGATGACCGCCAGGTACTCCGCCCAGCGCTTGCCGAACCACAGCCCGACGCCCTCGACCGTCTCGATCAGGGCGTACCCGAGCAGGCCGCCCGCCACCACGTGCAGGGTCGACTTCTTGTAGTCGAAGGTCTTCTGGATGGTGCCGACGACCGGGGAGTGGTCCAGGTCGTAGCCGAAGTGGTTGGCGACCGGGCGGAAGACGGTGAGGTCCTGCTCGAAGAGCCGGCGCACCGCGTCCTGGGAGTTGGAGAACTTCCACACCGCCCAGGCGGCCAGGATCACCAGCACCCCGCGCAGCACGCGCTCGACGGCGAGGAAGCGCAGGATGAACAGGTCGCGCAGTGCCCGGCCGCGCGGCACCAGCGGCGCCTGCTCGGCCGGCCCCGAGCCGTGCGGCTCGCCGAGCACGAAGTCCCCGCAGCGCAGGCAGCGCCAGACGGTGCCCACGGCGGTCCTGGCCTGGAGCCGCTCGCGCAGGCCCGGCTCGTCGGGCGCGTAGGTGATGTGGCCCTTGCTGGCGCAGTGCCTGCGGTCCCAGTCTCTGCTCATCGGTGTCGGTCCCCGTGGGTGGTGGTCGCTCGGAAACGGTAGGTACAGGTGGTGACGCGGTGCGCCGGCACCATGGCCGGACGGCGCTCCGTGGAGAGGGACGTTATCGCCCGTCGCGCGGTTGCCCACCCCGGACGCGGGTCATCGATACGGTCCGGTGATAATGGAGAAGAGTTTGTGATCGCCTTCACAAAGGCTTCGCATCCGCCCGTCCGCACATCGCACCCGACCGTTTTCGACAGCGAGGTCCCCGTGGAACTGAAGACCGCCGCCGCTCTGCGCCGGCTGCGCCTGATCTCCGCCCCGGAGGCGGCGTCCTTCGTGATCCTGCTGGTGTGCGTGGTGCTGAAGAGCACCACGGACTTCAACGCCGTGCCCGTGATGGGCATGGTGCACGGCATCCTGTTCATCATCTACGTGCTCTTCTGGGCGGACGCCTGGAACCGGGCGCGCTGGCCGCTCGGCCGCTCGGCGCTCTACCTGGTGCTGTCGGTGCTGCCCACCGGCGGCTTCTTCGCGGAGCGGATGCTGGCGCGCGAGTGCGAGACCGCGGTGGCGACGGCGCGGGCGGCCCAGGAGCAGGCCGCGGCCGAGGGCCCGGCCGGTTCCGACCAGGACGCCGAGGCGGTGACCTCCGCGTGATCGTCGCCTTCTCCGTGACCCCGCTGGGCGTCGGCGAGGACGTCGGTGAGTACGTCGCGGACGCGGTGCGGGTGGTCCGCGAGTCCGGGCTGCCGAACCGCACCGACGCGATGTTCACCTCGATCGAGGGCGAGTGGGACGAGGTGATGGACGTCGTACGGCGCGCGGTGGCCGCCGTCGAGGCCCGCGCGCCCCGGGTGTCCCTGGTGCTCAAGGCCGACATCCGGCCGTCGGTGACGGACGGGCTCACCTCGAAGGTCGAGACGGTGGAGCGGTTCCTGGCGCAGTGACGGCATGAGGGGCATGACGGCATGACGTCATGAGCGCGGGACGTCATGAGCGCGGGACGTGGGACGTGGGACGTGGGACGCGGGACGCGGGACGCGGGACGTGGGACGTGGGACGTTTCAGAGCAGGCCGCCGGTCGCCATCGCGATGCCCAGCGGGGTGCGTTCGTAGAGCACCTGGTGGCCGTAGCGGCGGGACCTGAGCAGCCCGGCGTCGCGCAGCACCGCGAGGTGGGCGGAGACCGAGGACATCGCCAGGTCGTGCCGGTGCGCGAGGGCGGTGGTGGTCGTGGGCGCGTCGAGGCCGGAGAGGATCGCGGCCCGGTTGGCGCCCAGCAGCCGGACCAGGGCGTCGGACGCGCTGGGCCCGGTGCGCGCCCACAGGCCGCCGACCCCGCGGGCCGGGTAGACCACGGTCGGCTGCCACGGCGGGTCGAAGGCGCTGCTCGCCTCGGGCCAGAAGAAGACGCTGGGCACCAGCACCAGGCCGCCGCTCGCCGAGGGCAGCCGCTCCTTCTCCGGCAGGCCGCCGCCGACCGACAGCGCCCCCTCCGACCAGTTGAGCAGCGGGTGCAGCCCGGTGAACAGCCGCTGCATGCCGCCGTCGGCCAACCGCCGCGCGTGATAGGCGACATCCGCCTCCAGCACCGCCCGCAACCGCGGCCAGTGCGGCGCGAGCAGCGCGGACCACACGTGTTCGTACTGCCCGGCCAACTGCCGTACGGTGCCGGCCGGGTCGGCGAGCATGGCGCGGCCGCGGCGGGAGTCCCTCGCGCCCGGGGTCTTGGCCAGCGCCTGCGCGATCTGCTGCCGGGCGACCTCCGGATCGGTGGCGCGTATCGCGGCGGTCTCGTCCTCCAGCGCGGCCAACGGCACCGCGGGGACGGGGTGGAGGAAGTCGGGGCCGTGGCCGTTGCCCGGAGCGAGCAACCAGAACGCGATCAGGTCGAGGCCGGCGGCGACCGTACGGACCTGGCGCAGCCACGGAAGGTGATAGCCGTGCCGGTCCGGGTGGGAGAGGGTCCGGATCGCCCCCTGCGCCTCGCGCAACGGTGAGATCGCGAAGCGGCAGCGCAGCAGTTCCTCGGCCGTGAAGCGCATGCGCTGCGACATCACACCCCCCAAGATTCGGCAGCAGCCGAAAGACTACGACGGGTGGGGCCAGTGCCACCAGTGTGATGTCATGACAACGGACAGCGAGCACCCGTCTCGTGAGGGGAACCACTCCTCGCAGACGGGCTCGGACAACTCCCCCGACACCCAGGGGGAGAAGAAGAGAAGCGCCGGATACGGCGCGGTGTTCGCGGTACGGGAGTTCCGGGCGATGTTCGCCGCCCATGTGCTCTCGATGCTCGGCACGATGTTCTGCGAAGTCGCCCTGGCGGTCATGGTGTTCCGGCAGACCGGCTCCGCACTGCTCACCGCGCTGGTCTTCGCGCTGACCACGCTGCCGTACGCGCTGAGCGGCCTGCTGCTGTCCGGCATCACCGACCGTGCCCCCGCCCGGCGGGTGCTGGTCACCTGCGACCTGCTGTCGGCGTCGTGCGTCGCCCTGATGGTCATCCCGAACATGCCGATCGCCGCGCTCCTGGTGCTGCGGATGGGCGTCTCGATCATCTCGCCGCTGTTCACCGGCACCCGCGGCGCGAGCCTGTCCGAGATCCTGGACGGCGACCTGTACGTGCTGGGCCGCTCGCTGATCTCGACGGTCTCCCAGACCTCGCAGATCATCGGCTTCGGCGTGGCCGGTCTGGTGGTCGCCTGGCTCACCCCGCGCCAGACCCTCTACATCACCGTGTGCACGTTCCTGTGCTCGGCGCTGCTGCTGCGGTTCGGCACGCTGCCCCGGCCGGCCCGCGACACCCGGGGGGCGGCGCTGATGCGCGAGTCGCTCGGGGCGAGCGGCCGGTTGCTGTCGCAGCCGCGGATCAGGGCGCTGCTGCTGATGTGGTGGGTGCCGCCGATGTTCTTCGGGGTCGCCGAGGGGGTGGCGGTGCCGTTCGCGGCCGAGGCCGGCGCCGGATCGGTGGGCTACGGCATCTTCCTGGCCGCGATGCCGGCCGGCACCGTCGTCGGTCAGATGGCGGCCGGGTCGCTGCTCGGTCCGGAGGCCAGGGACCGGATCACCCTGCCGCTGGCGGCCGTCGCGCTGCTGCCGATGCTCGCGTTCTTCGTCCATCCCCCGCTGCCGCTGGCGGTGGGGCTGCTGGTGCTCACCGGGCTGTGCGGCGCCTACGCGCTCGGCATGGACCGCTGGTTCGTGCAGGCGGTGCCGCTGGACATGCGCGGCCGGGCGATGACCCTGCTCGGCACCGGCCTGATGACGCTTCAGGGCGTCGGCCTGACGGCCGGCGGCGCGGTCGCCGAAGTGGTCCCGCCGTACGCGGTGGTCGGCGGCGGCGGGCTGGTGGGGACGGCCGGGGTGTTCATGGTGCTCAGGTCGGTGCGCAGGACCGGCATCACGCGCGAGGCGGCGGCAGCGACGGGCGAGCCGGCGTAGGGCGTCGGCGTAGGCCACGGCGGGCGGACGAACCGGCGCAGGGCTGCTACCCGGCGGGCCGACCGCCCGGCCCGGCGCGACGCGGGCCGGCGTAGGGCCGCGAACGAACCGGCGCAGGGCTCCTACGCGGCGGGCCGACCGCCCGGTCCGGCGCGACGCGGCCACGGCGAGCGGGTCGGCGTGGGGCCGCGATCGGGTCGGCCCCGCCGCTACGACTCCGTCAGGCCCGCGACGAGTTCGTCCGCCGCCGCGTACGGGTCGAGCGTGCCGTCGGTCACCTTCCCGGCCAGCGCGGAGAGCCGGGCGTCGCCGTGCAGGCTGCCGATACGGCGGCGCAGCGCGGTGACGGCGATGGTCTCGATCTCGCCGGCGGCACGGGCACGGCGCCGCTCGACGAGGGCGCCGTGCTCCTCCATCCAGCCGCGGTGCTTGTCGAGGGCGTCGAGGAGTTCGTCGATGCCCTCGCCGCGGCTGGCGACCGTCTTGACGATCGGCGGCCGCCAGTCGCCGGCCGCGCGGGCCTCGCCCAGGCCGAGCATGTGGTTCAGCTCGCGGGCGGTGGCGTCGGCGCCGTCGCGGTCGGCCTTGTTCACCACGTAGACGTCGCCGATCTCCAGGATGCCGGCCTTCGCGGCCTGGATGCCGTCGCCCATGCCGGGGGCGAGCAGCACCACCGAGGTGTCGGCCTGCGCGGCGATCTCCACCTCGGACTGGCCGACGCCGACGGTCTCCACCAGCACCACGTCGCACCCGGCGGCGTCCAGCACCCGGATGGCCTGCGGGGCGGCCCAGGCCAGGCCGCCGAGGTGGCCGCGGGTGGCCATCGAGCGGATGTAGACGCCCGGGTCCGAAGCGTGCTCGGACATCCGGACCCGGTCGCCGAGGAGGGCTCCGCCGGAGAACGGTGAGGACGGGTCGACCGCGAGCACGCCGACCCGGCGGCCGGACCTGCGGTACGCCGTGACCAGCGCCGAGGTCGAGGTGGACTTGCCGACGCCGGGTGAACCGGTCAGCCCGACGACGTAGGCTCCGCCGGTCAGCGGGGCGAGCGTCGCCATCACCTCGCGCAGTTGCGGGGAACCGCCCTCCACGAGCGAGATCAGCCGCGCCACCGCCCGCGGCCGCCCCTCCCGCGCCTGCTCCACCAGCGTCCCGACGTCCGCCTGCACCTCGACCTCTTTCCGCTCTCTGGTCCTCGGTTCGCCTCCGGGCCCCGGAAGCCGCGCCCGCGAGGCGCCCTCAGGTCCGGTCCGGGGGCGCCGTTCCGCCGTCAGCCGACCGTAGGCACCCTTTCCCCGTCAGTTGCCCGGGACGCGGAGGATCAGGGCGTCGCCCTGGCCGCCGCCGCCGCACAGGGCGGCCGCTCCGGTGCCGCCGCCGCGCCGCTTGAGCTCGAGGGCCAGGTGCAGCACGATACGGGCGCCGGACATGCCGATGGGGTGGCCGAGGGCGATCGCGCCGCCGTTGACGTTCACCTTTTCCGGTGTCACGCCCAGGTCCTTCATCGACTGCACGGCGACCGCGGCGAACGCCTCGTTGATCTCGATGAGGTCGAGGTCGCCGACGGTCAGCCCCTCTTTGCGCAGCGCGTGGTTGATCGCGTTCGACGGCTGCGACTGGAGCGAGTTGTCCGGCCCGGCCACGTTGCCGTGCGCGCCGATCTCGGCGATCCAGGACAGGCCCAGCTCCTCCGCCTTGGCCCGGCTCATCACGACGACCGCGGCGGCCCCGTCGGAGATCTGCGAGGAGGTGCCCGCGGTGATGGTGCCCGCCCCAGTGGCGTCGGCGAAGGCGGGCCGCAGCCGGCTGAGCGACTCCGCGGTGGTCTCCGGGCGGATGCCCTCGTCCTGGGCGAAGACCACCGGGTCGCCCTTGCGCTGCGGGATCTCCACCGGGGTGATCTCGGCGTCGAACAGGCCGTTCTTCCGGGCGGCCGCGGCGCGCTGGTGGGACAGCGCGGCGAACTCGTCCTGCGGGGCGCGCTCGATGCCGAGCCGGGTGTTGTGCCGCTCGGTGGACGCGCCCATCGCGATCTCGTCGTAGGCGTCGGTCAGGCCGTCGTGCGCCATCGAGTCGAGCATCTCGATCGCGCCGTACTTGTGGCCCTCGCGGGACTTGGGCAGCAGGTGCGGCGCGTTGGTCATGGACTCCTGGCCGCCGGCCACCACGATCTCGAACTCGCCGGCCCGGATCAGCTGGTCGGCGAGGGCGATCGCGTCGAGGCCGGACAGGCACACCTTGTTCACGGTGAGCGCGGGCACGCTCATCGGGATGCCGGCCTTGACCGCGGCCTGCCGGGCCGGGATCTGGCCGGCGCCGGCCTGGAGCACCTGCCCCATGATCACGTACTCGACCTGGTCGCCGGCGATGCCGGCCCGGTCCAGCGCGGCCTTGATCGCGACACCGCCGAGGTCGGCGCCGGAGAAGGTGCGCAGGCTGCCGAGCAGCCGCCCCATCGGGGTGCGGGCGCCGGCGACGATCACGGAGGTGCGGGCTTCCTGACTGGTCATGGTGCGGCCCCTTCGGCTGAAGAGAGGTTAACGAGGGTTACCGTCAATGTACTGACCGGTAGTCGCCGGGTCACGAGGCGGAACGTGTGATGGCGCGCACGTTGCGTGACCGCCCGCCGGTACGGTGAACTGTGCGCATGCTGACACGCATCGACCACATCGGGATCGCCTGCTTCGACCTCGACGCGACCGTCGAGTTCTACCGTGCCACGTACGGCTTCGAGGTGGAGCACACCGAGGTCAACGAGGAGCAGGGTGTCCGCGAGGCGATGATCAGGATCAGCGGGACGGACGACGGCGGCGCCTCCTACCTGCAGCTGCTGGAGCCGACCCGGGAGGACTCCGCGGTCGGCAAGTGGCTGGCGAAGAACGGCGAGGGCGTGCACCACATCGCCTTCGGCACCGGGGACGTCGACACCGACTCCGAGGCGGTGCGCGACAAGGGCGTGCGGGTGCTCTACCAGGAGCCGCGGATCGGCACCATGGGGTCGCGGATCACCTTCCTGCACCCCAAGGACTGCCACGGGGTGCTCACCGAGCTGGTCACCTCCGCCCCGCACACCCCCGACGCCGGCGACAAGGCGTAGCGATCCGGCCGAACCGGGCCCCCAGGACCGCCGAACAGGCCCGAGACCACTGACCCAACCCCGGTGCCGCCCGGTAGAGTGACCGAGGGCCGACCGGGGTGGGCGGCCGGGAGCACGCTCCTGGGTACGCTCCCGCTCCGTGACGTTGATCTGACACCATTCTTCGTATAGCTCTGTTCTCTCAAACCGAGCTACGGAGAATCTCACCCGGTTGGCGGGTGAGGACGCCAGGAGACCGATGGGACCGCGGAGTGCGGGGCAACGACAGCTACCGGGCTGACGACCAGCTCTCTCGACTCGAAGCCGAGATGGACCGGCTGCGTACCGAGCGCGGCAAGGCGGTCGATCACGCCGACGACCTCGGCTACCAGGTCGAAGTGCTGCGCGCCAAGCTGCACGAGGCGCGCCGCACTCTCGCCACCCGTCCCGCCTACGACAACATCGGCCACCAGGCCGACCAGCTGCTGCGCAACGCCCAGATCCAGGCCGACCAGCTGCGCGCCGACGCCGAACGGGAGCTGCGCGAGGCCCGCGCCCAGACCCAGCGGCTGCTCCAGGAGCAGGCCGAGCACCAGGCCAGGTTCGAGTCGGACTGGCACACCGAGGCGATCGCCCGCCGCCGCCAGCTCGACGAGGAGCTCGCCGAGCGGCGCGCCACCGTCGAGACCCACGTCAACGAGAACGTGGCCTGGGCCGAGCAGCTGCGGGCCCGCAGCGAGTCGCAGGCCCGGCGGCTGCTGGACGAGACCCGCGCGGAGTCCGAGGCGGCGCTGGCCGCCGCCCGGGCCGAGGCGACCCGGATCGCCGAGCAGACCAGCCAGCGGCTGACCGCGGAGGCCGAGGCGGCCCGCGCCGAGGCCGAGCAGTTGCTGCGCCGGGCGCGCGCCGACGCCGAGCGGCTGATGGCCACCGCCTCCGCGCAGGCCACCGAGGCCACCACCGAGGCCGAGGCGCTGCGCACCACCACCCGCAGCGAGTCCGACGAGGCCAGGACCCGCGCCACCGAGCTGTCCCGGCTCGCCGACGAGCGGGCCAGGGCCGCCGAGGAGACGCTGCGGCAGGCCACCACCGAGGCCGAGCGGCTGCGCGAGGAGGCCGCGGCCGGCGCCGCCAAGCGGCTGGCGGCCACCGAGACCGAGAACGAGCAGCGCACCAAGACCGCGCGCGCCGAGATCGCCCGCATGGTCGGCGAGGCCACCAAGGAGGCCGAGGCGGCCAAGGCGGAGGCCGAGCAGACCGTCGCCGACGCCCGCGCGGAGGCCGACCGGATCAGGGCCGAGGCGCAGGAGACCGCCCGCGCCAAGGCCACCGAGGACGCCGCCGCCCAGCTCGCCCAGGCGGCCAGGTCGGCCGAGGAGATCCTCACCAAGGCGTCCGAGGACGCCCGCTCCACCACGAAGGCCGCTGCCGAGGAGGCCGAGCGCATCCGCCGCGAGGCCGACGCGGAGGCCGAGCGGCTGCGGGCCGAGGCGGAGGCGTCGGCGCAGGAGCTGCGCGGCGCCGCCCAGGACGACACCGAGGAGTACCGCGCCAGGACCGTCGAGCTCCAGGAGGAGGCCCGGCGGCTGCGCGGCGAGGCCGAGCAGTTGCGCGCCGACGCGGTCGCCGAGGGCGAGCGCATCCGCGGCGAGGCGCGGCGCGAGGCGGTCCAGCAGATCGAGGAGGCCGCGAGCAAGGCCGAGGAGCTGCTCGCCAAGGCGAAGGCCGACGGCGACGAGGTGCGGCAGGGCGCGACCGCCGAGGCCGACCGGATGCGCACGGAGTCCGTGGAGCGGGCCTCGGCGCTGAACACCAAGGCCGAGGAGGCGCTGCGGCAGGCGCGCGCGGAGGCCGACGAGCTGCACGCGGAGGCCGGGCGGCAGGCGGAGGCGGCCAAGGAGGCGGCCGAGCAGACCCTCGCGCAGGCCCGTACCGAGGCCGAGGCGGTCGCCGCGCGGATGCGCGAGGAGGCCGAGGGCGACCTGGCCCGGCTGCGCGAGGAGGCCGAGGCGCGGGTCGTCGGTGCCGAGCAGGCGCTGCGCGAGGCCACCGCCGAGGCGGACCGGGTCCGCGCCGAGGCCGGCGAGGAGGCCGAGCGGCTGCGCGGCGAGACCGCCGAGCGGGTCCGCGTCCTTCAGGAGCAGGCCGAGGCGGAGGCGGTGCGGCTGCGCGACGAGGCGGCCTCGGACGCGGCGCAGACCCGCGCGGAGGGCGAGTCCGTCGCCGTACGGCTGCAGGCCGAGGCGGCCGCCGACGCCGAGCAGCGCAGGACCGAGGCGCAGGAGACCGCGGACCGGCTGCGCGCGGAGGCCGCGGCCGCCGCCGAGCGGATCGGGGTGGAGGCCGCCGAGGCGCTGGGCGCGGCCCAGGAGGAGGCGGCCCGGCGCCGCCGGGAGGCCGAGGAGGTGCTGGGCGCGGCCCGCACCGAGGCCGAGCAGGAGCGCACCCAAGCCCGCCGGGAGAGCGAGGAGTTGCTGGCCGCCGCCCGCAAGCGGGTGGAGGACGCCGGCGTCGAGGCGGACCGGCTGGTCGCCGAAGCGGAGCAGCGGGCGGCGGAGTTGGTGGCCGCCGCCGAGGGGACCGCGCAGCAGGTGCGCGACTCCGTCGCCGGGCTGCGTCAGGAGGCCGAGGAGGAGATCGCCGGGCTGCGGTCGGCCGCGGAGCACGCCGCCCACCGGATGCGCGCCGAGGCGCAGGGCGAGGCGGACCGGCTGCACTCCGACGCCAACTCCGAGCGGGAGCGGGCCGGTGAGGACGCGTCCCGGGTCCGCCGGGAGGCGGCCGAGGAGGCCGAGGCGGCCCGCGCGATGGCCGACCGCACGGTCAGCGAGGCGATCGAGGAGTCCGACCGGCTGCGTTCCGAGGCGCGCGAGGACGCGAACCGGATGCGTACCGACGCGGCGAACCAGGCCGACCAACTCGTGGGCAAGGCACGCGAGGAGGCCGAACGCCTCGGCGCCCAGGCCCGGGACGCGCTCGCGAGCGCCGAGCGGACCGCCGAGGACTCCCGTACGCACGCGCAGCGCATCCTGGACGAGGCGCGCGAGGCGGCGAACAAGCGGCGCAGCGAAGCGGCCGAGCAGGCCGACGAGTTGATCGGCAAGGCGCAGGCGGAGGCGGTCACGACGCAGGCCGCGGCGGAGCAGCACGCCGACGCGATGGTCGGCGCGGCCCGCACCGAGGCGGAGCGGATCGTCAACGAGGCCACCAACGAGGGCAACGGGATGGTGGAGCGCGCCCGCACCGACGCCGATACGCTACTGGCCGAGGCGCGCAACGACGCCACCAACACCCGCAACCGCACAGCGGAGTTGCGCCGCCGGGTGGAGTCCGAGGTGGAGGAGTTGCACGAGCGGGCCCGCAAGGAGGCCGCCGAGGCCATGAAGGTGGTCGGCGAGCGGGTGGACAAGCTGGTGGCCGCCGCGACCGAGCAGTTGGGGGAAGCGGAAGCGAAGGCCGCCGAGATCAAGAGCACCGCCACGTCGGAGGCGAGCAAGGTCCGGATCGCCGCCGTGAAGAAGGTCGAGGGCCTGCTCAAGGAAGCCGAGCAGAAGAAGGCCGAGGCCGAACGCGAGGCGGAGCGGGTCAAGGGCGAGGCGCGCGCCGAAGCCGAGCGCGTCGTGGCGGAGGGCAGAAGAGAGTTGGAGGTCCTGGTGCGCCGCCGAGAGGACATCAACGCGGAGATCTCCCGGGTCCAGGACGTGTTGGAGGCGCTGGAGTCGTTCGAGGCGCCCGGCGGGTCCGGCAAGAGCGCCGTCGCGGCCGGCGCGGGCGCACCCGCCACTCGTACGAGCGGCAAGCGGTCCGACGAGGCTCCACTCGATTGAGCGGACATTCTCCATACCGAATACGCAATGGCTCGGTGACACGCCGCCGCGCCCCCTAGGATTCCCCCTATCACCTCACCGGTCTGAATCATCGACAGGAACCCCATGAGCGACACTTCCTCCCCCTTCGGCTTCGAGCTCGTGCGTCGCGGATACGACCGCGGTCAGGTGGACGACCGCATCACCAAGCTCGTCGCCGACCGTGACAGCGCGTTGACCCGGATCACCGCGCTGGAGAAGCGCATCGAGGAACTGCACCTCGAAACCCAGAACGCCCAGGCCCAGGTCACCGACTCCGAGCCGTCGTACGCCGGTCTCGGCGCCCGTGTCGAGAAGATCCTCCGCCTCGCCGAGGAGGAGGCGAAGGACCTGCGCGAGGAGGCCCGCCGCGCGGCCGAGCAGCACCGCGAGCTGGCCGAGTCGGCCGCCGCCCAGGTCCGCAGCGACGCCGAGTCCTACGCCTCCGACCGCAAGGCGAAGGCCGAGGACGAGGGCGCGCGGATCGTCGACAAGGCGAAGGGCGACGCGACGCAGCTGCGCGCGGACGCGCAGAAGGACGCCTCGGCCAAGCGTGAGGAGGCCGATGCGCTGTTCGAGGAGACTCGCGCCAAGGCCGCCCAGGCCGCCGCGGACTTCGAGACCAACCTGGCCAAGCGCCGCGAGCAGTCCGAGCGGGACCTGGCGTCCCGTCAGGCGAAGGCGGAGAAGCGGCTGGCGGAGATCGAGCACCGCGCCGAGCAGCTCCGCCTGGAGGCGGAGAAGCTGCGCACCGACGCCGAGCGCCGCGCCCGCCAGACGGTGGAGACCGCGCAGCGCCAGTCCGAGGACATCGTCGCGGACGCGAACGCGAAGGCCGACCGGATTCGCAGCGAGTCCGAGCGCGAGCTGGCGGCGCTCACCAACCGCCGCGACAGCATCAACGCGCAGCTGACCAACGTGCGCGAGATGCTGGCCACGCTCACGGGTGCGGCTGTCGCCGCGGCGGGCTCCCCCGCCGACGACGAGCCGGTCTCGCGCGGCGTCCCGGCCCAGCAGTCCCGCTGACCGGCACTTCGGCGCCGGCCGGCGGCTCCGCCCCGCGGTGGTGCCACTGGCCGGCGGCTCCGCTCGCGGGCTGTACCACTGGTCGGCGACTGGTGGAGGCACGTTTTTCCACAACCCCCGCCCCTCCTCGGGCGGGGGTTGCGCCGTCTGAAGTAGCCTCGGGCCCATGATTGAGTTGCAGGGGCTCACCAAGCGGTACGGGGACAAGACCGCAGTCGACCATTTGACCTTCACCGTGCGCCCCGGCGTGGTGACGGGCTTCCTCGGGCCGAACGGCGCGGGCAAGTCCACGACGATGCGCATGCTGCTGGGGCTGGACAACCCGACCAGCGGCAGTGTCCGGATCGACGGCAAGCACTACGCACAGCTCAGCGAACCGCTGAAGTACATCGGCGCGCTGCTGGACGCCAAGGCGATCCACGGCGGCCGCACCGCGTACAACCACCTGCTGTGCATGGCGCAGTCCAACCGCATCCCCAAGCACCGGGTGGACGAGGTGCTGGAGACGGTGGGCCTGAGCGCGGTGGCGAAGAAGCGCTCCAAGGGCTTCTCGCTCGGCATGGGCCAGCGGCTGGGCATCGCCGGGGCGCTGCTCGGCGACCCGGAGATCCTGATGTTCGACGAGCCGGTCAACGGACTGGACCCGGAGGGCATCCACTGGATCAGGAACCTGATGAAGGGCCTGGCCGCCCAGGGCCGCACGGTCTTCGTCTCCAGCCACCTGATGAGCGAGATGGCGCTGACCGCCGACCACCTGATCGTGATCGGCCGCGGCCGGCTGATGGCGGACACCTCGATGTCCGACTTCATCGAGAAGAACTCGCGGTCCTACGTCCGGCTGCGCTCTCCGCAGCAGGAGCGGTTCAAGGACGTGATGGCCAAGGCCGGTTACACCGTGGTGGAAACCGGCGACGGAGCGTTCGAGATCACCGACGGCGACGCTGCCGCGCTCGGCGAACTCGCGGCGCAGCACCAGCTGGTGCTGCACGAACTCAGCCCGCAGCGGGCGTCGTTGGAGGAAGCGTTCATGCAGCTCACCGCGGAGTCGGTGGAGTACCACGCGCATGGCCAGGTCGGCCCGGGGCCGGTCGGCGGGCCCGGGGCTCCGGTGCCGGGCAGTGCTGCCGGGCAGCAGCCCGGGGCGCCCGCGGGGCAGCCTCCGTACGGCTCCTCGCCGTACGGAGCGTCGCCGTACGGTGCCTCGCCGTACGGACCGGGGCAGGGAGTGCCGCAGGGGCAGGGGCAGGGCGCGCCGCAGGGGCAGGGCTGGCAGCAGCAGCCGGGCCAGGGCGGTCAAGCGGCGCCGCCGCCTCCCGCCGCCCCCGAGTGGGGCGCCCAGTGGCGTGACAACGGCAAGAAGAAGGGGCACTGACCATGGCCTCGACCTCCGCCGTCCTCCAGTCCGAGTGGACGAAGATCCGCTCGGTGCGCTCCACCGTGTGGACGCTCGCGCTGGCCTTCCTGGTCACCATCGCGCTGGGCGCGATCATCAGCGCCGTCTTCAACAGCCAGTGGAGCTCGATGTCGCCGTCCGACAAGGCGACCTTCGACCCGACGAACACCAGCTTCTTCGGCATGACCCTCGGCCAGCTCGCGCTGATCGTCTTCGGCGTGCTGGTGATCTCCAGCGAGTACAGCACCGGCATGATCCGCACCTCGCTGGCCGCGGTGCCGCAGCGCGGCCACTTCTACGCCTCGAAGGTCGCGGTCGCCGGGGTGCTCGCCCTGATCGTCGGCATGGTGACCAGCTTCCTGACCTTCTTCGTCGGGCAGGCGCTGCTCGGCTCGCACAGCGCCTCGATCAGCGATCACGGCGTGCTGCGCGCGGTGTTCGGCGCCGGGCTGTACATGACGCTGATCGTGCTGTTCTGCGTGGGCACCGCGGCGATGCTGCGCAGCCCGATGCTGGGGCTGGGCATCC
This sequence comes from Streptomyces sp. NPDC088194, assembly GCF_040702025.1. Classification (NCBI taxonomy): domain Bacteria; kingdom Bacillati; phylum Actinomycetota; class Actinomycetes; order Kitasatosporales; family Streptomycetaceae; genus Streptomyces; species Streptomyces sp. NPDC088194. Next base: position 66,303 of record NZ_JBFBIV010000039.1, read on the forward strand.
TGATGCCGTTCTTCTTCCTGGTCTCGCCGATCCTCAGCGCGGTGCCGAAGGTCAAGTCGGTGGCCCGCTACTTCCCCGACCAGGCCGGTCAGAAGATTATGCAGGTGGTGCCGGGCTCCGGGGACCACACGTCGTACGGCCCCTGGGGCGGTATCGGCATCATGGCGCTGTGGGTGATCGCGGTGCTCATCGGCGGCTACGTGGTACTCAAGCAGCGCGACGCCTGAGCCCGGGTCCGCCCGCCGGTCCGCGCCTGCGACAGGCCCGCCCGCACGGGCGCGTCACGCCACTTCGGGAGCACGGAACGCGTCACTCGAACGAGTGAATCCGCCGGCGGGCGCGACCACCGAAAGAACCGATGCCGCGGAGCGTTCGGGACCGCGGTGCGCGTCAGTACCGCGGGGCGTTACGGGACCGCTGCACCTTGCTGGTGCGGCGGTCCCTCGCGTTCCAGCAGGCGCGGTGCCAGTGCCGGCGGTCGTCCACCCCGCCGTACTCCCGCCAGGCCACCACGTGGCCGACGCCGGGCGGGATCTCCTGGTCGCAGCCCGGGCAGCGGTAGTGCTTCGCGGAGGCGCTGCCGGCGATCGGCCGCACCACCCACTCCTCGCCCTGCCACTCCTCGCCCTGCCACTCCTCGGTCCGGCCGCTGCCGAGGCCCGACTCGCGCTCCTGCGCGGGCGCCGGCTTGTACGGGCGGTTACGTCGCGGCGACACGGACACCTCGCGCTCTGCCCGGCCAGGCCCCGGGCTGCACTGGTTCGACAGCGGACCGGTCCGAGCCGCCGGGGCCGAACCGTCCCTCCAGGTTACGCGTACGCCCCGGGCCCGGCGGCACACCCACACGCGGCCCGCCGCCCTCCTGACGCCCGCCCAGCGCCCTTCGGCAGCGCTTCCGCCGCCCTTCCGCAACCCGCCCGCGTCCCGCCCGCCTCCCGGCTGGCGCCCGGCTGCCGCCCGCTCATCGGCTGCCGAAAATCATGAAAACTCCCGGGCCAGGCCGTGCCTTTGGCACGTGCCAAGCGTTGGACGGGGAAAGAGGGAGTGCGTGATGCGCGTTGGGACGTTCGTTCTCGCAGCCCAGTTCCCCGGCCAGGGCCAGGGCGAGGCGCTGAGCCGGGCGATATCCACGGCCGACGCGGCGGAGGCTGCGGGGCTGGACTCGGTGTGGCTGGCCGAGCATCACTTCGTGCCGTACGGCGTCTGCCCGTCGGCCGTCACCCTTGCCGGGATCATGCTCGGCCGCACCTCGCGGATCGGGGTCGGCACCGCGGTGAGCGTGCTGCCCACCGTCCACCCGGTCGCGCTCGGCGAGCAGGCCGCGCTGCTGCACCTCGCCTCCGGCGGCCGCTTCACCCTCGGCGTGGGGCGCGGCGGGCCATGGGTGGACCTGGAGGTCTTCGGCACCGGACTCGACGCCTTCGAGCGCGGCTTCCCCGAATCGCTCGATCTGCTGATGCGCTGGCTGAGCGAGCCCGCCGTGGCGGCGACCGGCCCGCGGTACGCCTTCCGCGAGGTGGCGGTGGTGCCGCGGCCGGACGAACTCGACGGGCGGCCGGGCCCCCCGGTGGTGGTGGCGTGCACCTCGCCCGGGACCGTACGGGAGGCCGCCCGGCGCTGCCTGCCGATGCTGTTGGGCATGCACTGCGGCGACGACGACAAGGCGGCGATGGTCGCGATGTGGCGGCAGGCGGCGCTCGCCGCCGGGCACCCGCCGGACGTGGTCGCGGCGGCCGGCCATGTCTCCGCGGGAGTGGTGCAGGTCGCCGACACCCGCGCGGACGCCGTGGAGGTGCTGGCGAAGGCGATGCCCGGCTGGCTCCAGCAGGGCCTGTCCGCGCACCGCACCTACGACGGCAGCCCGCGCGCGATGCGCGACCCGCACGGCTACACCGAACTGCTCTGCGCCCTGCACCCGGTGGGGTCGCCGCGGCTGTGCGCCGACCGGCTGGCCGCCACCGCCGAACGCACCGGCATCACCCGCTTCGCCCTGCTCGCCGAGGGCTCCGGCGACCTCGACGCGACCATGGAGAACGTCGCCCGGCTCGGCGGCGACGTGCTCCCGGAACTGGCCTGATCCGGTGCGGAGCGCCCGGCACGGCGGCACGCCTGGTTGTGTGCGGCGCCGTTGATCGTTTACGGCCGCCGGTCCGGCGCCGGCGGGTGGGCGCGGCGGGTGGGCGCGGCGGGTGGGCGCGGCGGGTGGGCGCGGCGGGTGGGCGCGCCGACCGGCCCCGCGGACGGGCCGATCGGCGCAGCCGGCTCAGCAGTCCCGCAACTCCGGTGACTGGTTGAGCACTTGGGACCGCAACGAGGTGAACTCGTCAAAGCTGCGCTCCACCGCCGGGTCCCAGGGGAACACCGCCACCCGGTGGCAGTTCTGGAAGGCCAGCCGCACCCCGAAGTGCCGTTGCAGCGCGCCGCGTATCGCGTCGCTGGCCAGTGCGCGCAGCAGTTGGCCGCGTTCCTTCTCGCTCGGCGGCGGCACCTGGTTGTCGGCGAACTCCCCTCCGTCGACCTTCAGTTGCGCCACCAGCGAGCTGATCATCTCCCACGCGTAAGGGAGGGACGTCCGGACGCAGTCGACGAACTCCTGCTCGTCGACCTCGCCTCGCTCGGCCTGTTCGAGAAGGGCCGGTGAGACGTCGAGCGACATGGGTACTCCTCTCGTGACCACGCGTCCTGAGCGGACGGGGGTCTGCGGGCACCGCGCACGGCCGGAAGCGCCGTGCGGGAGGACGTGTTGCCCGGAGGCCGCCCCAAAGTGCGGATCGTCGGCCCCGGTACGTCAACCGTAGGCGTCACCTGCGCGGCCGCACCAGGCGGCGACACCCACAACCGGCCAATTTTCCGGGCGGGGGCGGGGTCGGATAGCGTTGCACACCATGCGCCTCGTGATCGCCCGCTGCTCCGTGGACTACGCCGGTCGGCTCTCCGCTCATCTCCCTTCCGCCACAAGGCTGTTGCTGATCAAAGCCGACGGCAGCCTGTCCGTGCACGCGGACGACCGCGCCTACAAGCCGCTGAACTGGATGTCCCCGCCGTGCTCGCTCAAGGAGGGCGACGACGGTGTGTGGACGGTCACCAACAAGGCGGGCGAACAGCTGATCATCTCGATCGAGGAGATCCTGCACGACTCGTCGCACGAACTCGGGGTCGATCCCGGTCTCATCAAGGACGGCGTCGAAGCGCACTTGCAGGAGCTGCTCGCGGATCGGATGGAGGTGCTCGGCGCCGGCTGGACCCTGATCCGGCGCGAGTACCCCACGCCGATCGGCCCGGTGGACATCCTCTGCCGCGACGGTGGCGGCGCCACGGTGGCGATCGAGATCAAGCGGCGCGGTGAGATCGACGGGGTGGAGCAGCTCACCCGCTACCTCGAACTCCTCAACCGCGACACCCGGATCGCGCCCGTGAAGGGCGTGTTCGCGGCGCAGGAGATCAAGCCGCAGGCACGCGTGCTCGCGACTGATCGCGGGATCGACTGCGTGGTGCTGGACTACGACGCGTTGCGCGGCATCCAGGACGACAAGCTCCGCCTCTTCTAGGGCCCCTGACCCGCCCGGGTGGGCGGTTCTGTCGGTTCAGGGACCACCTGCCGGTGGGGGTTGCTCGCGCCGTTCCCCGCGCCCCTGGGTGGGCACCGTTGTCTACGGGGTCGCGGTTGCCGTATCGGAGGGGGTGTCCGGGGTGGTGGCGGGTGTGCTCGCGGGCTGCGTGGCGATGGAGGGTGAGGGGCCCGTCGGGTCATCCGTGGGGGGCGTGGTCGGCGGGGTCGTGGGCGGGGTGGTCGGAGGCTTCGTGGTGGGCGAGGGCGTGGTCGGCCGCGTCGTCGGCGAGTGGGTCGGCTTGCCGCCTCCGCCCGGGTGGCCCGTGCTCGGGGTGGTCGGGGGCGTGGTCGAGGGGGTCGTGGCCGTGGTGCCAGTGGCGGTGGTGGTGCCCGCGGGTGTGGAGCCGGTGGGGGTGGAGGTCGTCGAGGGCGAGGCGGTGGACGAGCTCGCCGGCGGGGAAGCCGTCGTGCCGTCCTGGGCCGGGGCCTGCGTGGTGTCCGGCGGGTCCTGCTGGACGGACTCGATCGGCTTGACCTGGTCGTCCGGGTGGTCGTCGCCGCCCGAGGTGGCCCCGAGGGTGACGATCGTGCCGACCACGGCGGCGATCAGGACTCCGGTGCCCGCGGCCACGAGGTTGCGGCGGGAGCCGACCACCGCGAGCTTCCGCACGCTGGGCGCGGCGCGCCCCGCGGCGGGGGCCGCGCCGGGCGCGGGCGCCTTGCTGATGAGCACGGGCGGCACGGCCTCGGGCAGCGCGAGCGTCCCGGTGGCCGCCGCCCGCGGCTCGGCCGGCGCCGCCGCCGGCGGGATCTCCGGTGCGGCGCTGCCGGCCAGGTCGGTGACGAGCGCGAGGGTGCGGCGGCCCACGACCGTGCCCTGCCGGTCGGCGAGCGCCGCGCGCAGCGCGATGGACGCCTCCAGGTCGGCGCGGGCCCGGTCGAGGTGGCCCGTGCACAGCGCGAGCACCCCGAGTTCGTGCAGGAAGTACGCCTCCTCGGCGACCTCCCCCGACAGCCGCGCGGCCTCCTGGCCGATCCGCAGCGCCCGCTCCCAGGCCCCCCAGTGCAGCGCCGCGGCGAACGCGGGCGCGACCGTACGGGCCAGCAGCACCGCGGCGCTGGCGTGCCCGCCGTCACGGCAGGCCGTCATCGCCGCGATGATCGCCTCGGACTCGGCGGTGGCCCGCTCGGGCGTGACCGAGGGGTGCCCGGTCCACCAGGCGTAGTGCAGTGCCGCGGTGTGCGCCTGGACGTCGGAGAGTTCGCCGTCGACCGACAGGCTCGGGGCGAGCTGCGGTACGACCCCGGCCGCCAGCCGGAAGTGCGCGGCGACCGGTACCGCGAGCCCGACGGACGTCAACTCGCCGAGCGCCGCGTCACCGTGGGTGTCGCCGACCAGCGCGGGCAGGTGCGAGGGGTGCGGGCACTCGCCGTCGAGGGCGACCGCGAAGGCCAGCGCCTCCCGGGCGGCCTCGCTCAGCCGCGAGGCGAGCAGGTCCGCGGGCGCGGCGCTCTCCGCGAGCGAGGGCAGCGGGTCCGGCGCGGGCCGACGTACGCCAGGGGACGGCACACCGGTGCCGGGGGCGCCCTTCTCCCACACCGAGTCGTCCCACTCCGCCGGTTCGGCCTCCTCGACCGGCGCGCGCAGCGCGTCCCGCTGCCGGAGCAGGGCACCGGCCTGCACGAAGCGCAGCGGCAGCCCCTCGGACTCGAACCACAGGTCGGCCGCCCACGCGGCCTCGTCCTCGGCCAGCGTCCGGCCGGCGGCGAGCTGGAGCAGGTCCAGGCTGGCGACCCGGGTGAGGCCGGCGAGGAAGACCTCCTCGACCATCGAGTCGGCGGCGGGCGCGGGCACGCCGGGCGTGGCCGACATCAGGAAGGCGCATTCGGGGGCCGCGGCGAGCAGTTCCTCCAGCGCGGCGCCGCCGAACTCCAGGTCGTCCACCACGACCACGGCGCCGATCGGGCGCAGCAGCCCGGGCAGCTCGGCGCGGGCCGGGCGGTAGCCGTCACCGGCGTAGACGACGGCGTAGAGGTCCTGCAGGACGTCGGCGACGGTGCGGTGGTAGCCGGACAGCCACAGCACGCCGTCGGGCGCGAGGTCGCCGCAGGCGTTGGCCACGGACTCCAGCAGGGCGGTGCGTCCGGCCCCGGACGGGCCGGTGACGCGTATGGAACGGCCGCGGGCCAGCAGCCGTATCAGCCGCTCCCGCTCCTCGTCGCGCTCCAGCAGCGGCAGTTCGGGACCGGGCGGCCCCGGCGGCGGGGTGGGCCGGGCGCCGGCGCTGCGCGCGGTGCGCTCCGCCTTGCTCCGGCGCGCGGGCACCCGCGCCTCCTCGGGCGGGCAGCTGACGACCTCGGTGCCGTCGACGTGGTTGATCGTGAGCAGGTAGTCCGCGGTCACCACGCGTTCGACCCTGGTGCCCGGGCCGCTGCCGCCGCCCACCTCGGGGGCGAGCGGGTCGCGGGCCGGCCGGGTCACCCGCGGCACGGGCGAGGTCGCGTCGAAGAGCGACGGGGTGTGGCTGGGTCGCAGCGCGGGCAGCCGGTCGCCGTCGCCGACCGCTCCCGCCGCGAACGCGTCGAAGCTGCCGCCCGACCGGGCCCCTCCCCCGGTCCCGGACCCGCCGGACCCGCCACCGGACCCGCCGAAGGCGTCGAACGACCCGGATACCCCGGACACCCCGGATGCCCCGGAGTTCCCGGGCGCCCCGAAGGCGCCGAACCCGGAGCCCGGCCCGGAGCCGCTCAGATCGCGGTCCGCGGGGGCCAGTCCACCCGGGCCGCTGACGTCGACGGCCGGGGCGTCGGCGAACCCGCCGCCGAACCCGTCACCGAACCCGGCGATGTCGCCACCCCCGCTGAACGGCACGACGCCCGCGCCCGGGTCCGCCGGCTGCGCCGGGTCGACCGGGGCGGCCGGAGCGAAGGGGTCGAAGTCGTCGGCGAGCGGGTCGTACGCGTCGAGCCCGGCACCAGGTGCCCGCCCCTCGTCCGCGTCACCCGGACCCGTAAGGTCACCGCGCGTACCGTCGCCGCCCGCGGCGCTGCCGGCCGCTTCCGTACCCGCGTCGCCCGTACCGCCCGCGTCGTCCGCCTCGCCCCCGGCGCTCTGCTCCGTCCCGCGCAGGCTCTTCCCGCCGGTCCCGAACGCGTCGAAGCTCTCGGCGCCCTTCAGCCGCGCGACGGCTCCGGCGCCGGCCGCGAGCCCCAGCCCGTCGTCCTCGGCGGCCGGGTCCTGGAAGACCGCGGGAGTGGCGAAGGCGCCAAGGCCGAACGGCGGCTGCGCGGGCGGCTCCGGCGCGGCCGGCCACTCGCCGCGGGGCTGCTCCTGCCGCGCGCCCGGCCGCGGGGCGCCGGCCGCGAACGCGTCGAACGCCCCCGCCGGGCGCCGGCCGGCCGAACCGCCGGAGGCGCCGCCGAACGGCGACACCCCGGACGCGGCCGGTCCCGGCCGGTCCGCACGGGCGCCGTCGCCCCGCGCGAGGTCGTCACCGCGACCGGCCGCACGGCCGTCGTCGCCGTCCGGGTCCTCGACGGAGTCGAAGCGCTCGGTGTGATCCATGTCGTACGCCCCCAAGGTGCGTCACTGGTTGGGGGCCGCCACGGGCTGCCGCGGGTCCGCGCTCACGGACCGCCGCCCGGATTCCCCTACTGCGGCGCACGCGGTGGCACGCCTCCTGGCCATCGATGCGCAAACTCTAAGGGCTCGCACACCATCCATGAAGTGCCGGGGGTGCCTCACCTGCGAGAAGCGTCCGTTACGCCTTTTACGTGCGGTTGGCTGCCGCGGATTACGTTTCCGCCTCGATCGCGAGGATTCGGTGCAGCCGGGTGGCGATCAGCAGCCGCTGCATCTGCGGGGGCACACCGCGCAGCACCAGCCGGCGGCCGCCGCGGCCGGCCCGCCGGTGCGCGCCCATGATCACACCGAGGCCGGTCGCGTCCCACGAGTCGAGTTCGGTCAGGTCCAGCACCAGGTCGCCGTGCCCGGCGTCCAGCGCGGTGTGCAGGGCCGTACGGGCGTCCGCAGCGCTGCGCACGTCGAGGCGCCCCCCGACGACCAGCTCGGCGTGGTCGCCCCTGATGTGCATAGTCACTCCCGGACGGTGCTGGCATGGACACGGTGCTGGTGCGGACACGGTGCCGGCATGGATGCCGTGCGAGCGGCGTGAACGCGTCGACCCGTCAGTCCTCACACAACTGACGGTCCGTCGTATACAGAAGTTGCCGCCTGTGAGCGAACCGAGACCGAATTCACTCCTTGGAGTGACGTCGGTTAGTACGTGTAGAACCCCTGCCCGCTCTTTCGGCCCAGGTCACCCGCGTCGACCATCCGCCGCATCAGCTCCGGCGGGGCGAACTTCTCGTCCTGGGACTCGGTGTAGATGTTCCCGGTGGCGCGCAGCAGGATGTCCACCCCGGTGAGGTCGGTGGTGGCGAGCGGGCCCATCGCGTGCCCGAAGCCGAGCTTGCACGCGGTGTCGATGTCCTCCGCGGTGGCGACCCCGGACTCGTAGAGCTTGACCGCCTCCACCACCAGCGCGGAGATCAGCCGGGTGGTCACGAAGCCCGCCACGTCGCGGTTGACGACGATGCAGGTCTTGCCGGTGCGCTCCGCGAACTCCCTTGCCCGGGCGAGCGTGTCGTCGCTGGTCTTGTGGCCGCGGACCAGTTCGCACAGCCCCATCAGCGGCACCGGCGAGAAGAAGTGGGTGCCGACGACCCGTTCGGGGCGCTCGGTGGCCGCGGCGATCTTCGTGATCGGGATCGCGGAGGTGTTGGAGGCGAGCACCGTGTCGTCGCCGACCAGCCGGTCGAGGGTGCGGAAGATCTCCCGCTTCACCTCGACCTCCTCGAAGACCGCCTCCACCACGAGGTCGGCGTCGGCGGCCGCGTCCAGGTCGGTGGTCGTGGTGATCCGGGCGAGCGCGGCCTCGGCGTCCTGCGCGGTCAGCTTCCCCTTCGCCACGAACTTGTCGTAGGACGCGGCGATTCCGCTCCGGCCGCGGGCCAGCGCCTCGTCGGTCACGTCCCGCAGTACCACCTCGTAGCCCGCCTGCGCGGACACCTGCGCGATGCCGGCGCCCATCAGTCCGGCTCCGATGACGGCGACCTTCTTCGCCACGGCACACACCTCTCCGTCGGGGTATCTGGCCCGGACCCTAACGCCCCTTCAGCACCCGGCGCAGCATGATGTCGGCCGCGTCACCGTGTGTCCTTGGTCGCACAGTTGGGGCGGCGCGGCCGGGTGGGTGGCGACCCGGACCGGGCCGGGCAGGGCCTACGCTCGTCGGCATGGTCAACCTCACCCGTATCTACACCCGTACCGGCGACGACGGCACGACGGCGCTCGGCGACATGAGCCGTACCGCCAAGACCGACCCGCGGATCGGCGCGTACGCCGACGCCAACGAGGCGAACGCGGTGCTCGGGGTGGCGCTCGCGCTCGGCGATCTCGCGGAGCCGGTGGCCGCCGTCGTGACCCGGGTCCAGAACGAGCTCTTCGACGTGGGCGCGGACCTGGCCACCCCGGTGGTGCCGGACCCGAAGTACCCGCCGCTGCGGGTGGAGCAGCCCTACGTGGACCGGCTGGAGGCGGAGTGCGACCGCTTCCTCGCCGAGCTGGACAAGCTGCGCAGCTTCATCCTGCCCGGCGGCACCCCGGGCGCGGCGCTGCTGCACCAGGCGACCACCGTGGTGCGCCGGGCCGAGCGCTCCACCTGGGCGGCGCTGGACGAGCACGGCGACACGATGAACCCGCTCACCGCCACCTACCTGAACCGGCTCTCCGACCTGCTCTTCATCCTCGCCCGCACCGCCAACGTCGCCCGCGGCGACGTGCTGTGGGTGCCGGGCGGCGACCGCTGAGCCGGTCACGGCACCACGGGGTCAGCGCACCCGGCCGCGCGGTACGGCGCCGCGCCGCGTTCGTCCGCGGCTCAGCCGGCCGCGGGCGTCACGCCACGTTGACGCGCTGGCCGGGCGGGGCCGCCTCCAGCCAGGCGAGGAAACCGGTCAGGGCATCGTCGCTCATCGCCAGCTCCAGCCGGACACCCCGGTGGACGCAGCAGAGCACCACCGCGTCCGACAGCAGGGCCAGCTCCTCCGAGCCCTGGGGTTCGCGGCGGCCGGTGACCTCGATCGAGGGGCGCTCCAGCACCCGGCGCGGCCGGATCGCGTAGGAGAAGACCCGGAACCACTCCACCCGGTCACCGCTGTAGCGGGCCACTCCGTAGACCCAGCCCTTGCCGGCTGCCGACTCGGCGTCACCGGCCGGGGCCGGGCGCAGCGAGCAGTCGAAGGTGCCGCCGGGGCGCTGGATGAGGCGCCGGCGCAGCCCGAAGAGGAAGAGACCGAGCAGCGCTGCCACCAGGACCGCGCCGCCCACTTCGAAAGCGAGGATCACGTCCACCGACCTCCTCGCCTCGAATGAGTTGCCGCCCTTGCTGTGCCGGTGCCGCGGACCGCCCCTGCGGGCGGTCC